>NZ_PXUD01000071.1:0-15099 GCF_003390965.1 Salinivibrio sp. HTSP | reverse complement strand
GATCTACACGGGGGAGACGGATGTGATTGTCTGTGATGGCTTTGTCGGCAACGTGGCGCTAAAAACCAGCGAGGGAGTGGCACGTTTGATCATCGACAAGGTGAAAGCCCATCTCCACCCGCATCCTATTAAGCGTTGGATCGCGAAATGGCTATTTTCTGATCTATTAAATCAACTCCAACAGCTGAAACCCGACCAGTACAACGGCGCAAGTTTGCTAGGATTGCGCGGCATCGTTGTAAAAAGCCACGGACGCGCTGATATCGCCGCTTACGAAAACGCTATTTTTGAGGCGGTGCACGAGGTCGAACGGCAAATCCCAACTAAGATAAGTGACCGTTTAGAGGCAGTTCTTCTCGAGAGGCATTAGTAGTCTTCATGTATAGTAAGATTTTGGGCACAGGCAGCTATTTGCCTGAACAGGTTCGCACCAATGCTGACCTTGAACAAATGGTAGACACCAGTGATGAGTGGATTGTGACCCGTACGGGGATCAAGGAGCGTCGCATTGCTGCACCGACAGATACCGTTGCCTCGATGGCGTATCAGGCCGCCGTGCAGGCGATAGATATGGCTGCCATTGATAAACATGACATCGACCTGATTATTGTAGCCACCACCAGTGGTGAGCGTGCGTTTCCCGCGGCTGCCTGTGACGTGCAAGCCATGTTGGGGATTAAAGGGTGCCCCGCCTTTGATATCGCGGCGGCATGCTCTGGTTTCGTGTATGCACTCAGTGTGGCGGATCAATACGTTAAAAACGGCCTGGCCAAAAACGCGCTGGTGGTGGGCGCAGATCGCCTGTCTCACACCTGTGATCCCGATGATCGCTCCACCATCATTTTGTTCGGTGATGGTGCAGGTGCCGTCGTGCTCTCTGCCGATGAAAATGATGGTATTTTGTCCACACACTTGAAAGCTGATGGCAAATTTGGCGAGCTATTGAAACTTAAGTATCCGGAGCGTGGTCAATCGTTAGAAGCCGATGAAGCGTGGCTTTACATGGCGGGGAATGAAGTCTTCAAAGTGGCGGTAACACAACTGGCCAATATTGTGACAGAAACGCTTCAGGCCAACCAAATTGAAAAATCAGATATCGATTGGTTGGTACCACACCAAGCCAATTACCGGATTATTAAAGCGACCGCGAAGAAACTCGCGATGTCGATGGATCAAGTGGTATTGACGCTTGACCGCCATGGCAATACGTCTGCCGCATCGGTGCCAACTGCCCTTGATGAGGCGGTGCGCGATGGGCGAATCCAACGAGGCCAGACACTCTTACTTGAGGCGTTTGGCGGCGGATTCGCGTGGGGTTCAGCGTTAGTCAGATTTTAAATAAATAGGAAAACAGCTATGTCTTCAACAGCTCGTTCTTCAACCGCGATTGTCTTTCCCGGTCAAGGCTCGCAAGCCGTGGGTATGCTCGGGGAGCTCGCCGAACAATATGGCGTTGTGCAGCAGACGTTTGCAGAAGCGTCAGACGTGCTTGGCTATGACCTTTGGGCATTAGTCCAGCAAGGGCCTGACGCGGACTTAAATGAAACCCATCGCACCCAACCGGCGTTACTCACCGCGTCTGTTGCTATTTGGCGCGTATGGGAAGCTCAAGGTGGTGCGGCGCCCATGATGTTTGCTGGTCATAGTTTGGGTGAATATTCTGCCTTGGTGTGTGCGGGTGTATTGGATTTTAAAGAAGCCGTTAAGCTTGTCGAGTTGCGCGGTCAATTGATGCAAGAGGCGGTGCCTGCGGGTATTGGCGCGATGTCGGCGATTATTGGCCTCGACAATGACGCAATTGCCACAGCGTGTGAGCAAGCGGCGCAAGGCCAGGTGGTCTCACCGGTTAACTTCAACTCGCCAGGCCAAGTGGTGATTGCGGGGAATAAAGAAGCGGTTGAGCGTGCTAACGCCCTGTGTAAAGACGCGGGCGCAAAACGTGCATTGCCGCTGCCCGTGTCAGTGCCTTCTCACTGTGCGCTGATGAAGCCAGCAGCAGAAAAACTGGCGCAAGCACTGGAATCGGTCACGTTTAATGCACCACGTGTTCCTGTGGTCAACAATGCAGATGTAGCAACGCCGGTAGAGCCGGCTGCAATTAAAGAAGCCTTGGTGCGTCAATTACATAGCCCGGTACGTTGGACTGAAACGGTCGAGCATATGGCGGCTGAAGGCGTGGAGCAGCTATTGGAATTTGGCCCTGGCAAAGTATTGATTGGCTTGACCAAACGCATCAACAAGGCGTTGAGTAGCGCGGCGGTCAATGATAGCGCCAGCCTTGCCGCCGCGAAGGCATAAACCGTATTGCGAAGACACTTTGTGACTGCCGGCGTATGTCGGCAGAATCAACTAAAAGGGTAACCGAATGAAACTAGACGGAAAAGTAGCGCTGGTGACAGGCGCAAGCCGTGGGATCGGCCGAGCCACGGCAGAGCTTTTAGCGGAGCGTGGTGCCACTGTAATTGGTACGGCGACCAGCGAAAAAGGCGCCGCGGCAATCAGCGATTACCTCGGTGAAAACGGTAAAGGCCTGGCACTCAATGTGACCTCGACAGAGTCAGTCGCAGAGGTGCTTGATACGATCAAAAAAGAATTTGGCGATGTTGATATTCTGGTTAACAACGCCGGTATCACTCGTGATAACCTATTGATGCGGATGAAACACGACGAGTGGCAGGACATTATGGACACCAACTTGACGTCGATCTTCCGTTTATCAAAGGCAGTATTGCGTGCGATGATGAAAAAACGCTGTGGCCGAATCATTAATATTGGTTCTGTGGTCGGTGTGATGGGTAATGCGGGACAGGCAAATTATGCGGCGGCAAAAGCAGGCGTGATTGGCTTTACCAAATCCATGGCACGTGAAGTGGCTGCGCGTGGCATCACAGTGAATACGGTCGCCCCTGGTTTTATCGAAACCGATATGACCAAGGCGCTAAATGATGAACAGCGTGCTGCGACTCTGGCACAAGTGCCAGCAGGGCGTTTGGGTGATCCAAAAGAGATTGCTGCAACGGTGGCGTTTTTAGCCTCTGATGATGCCGCTTATATGACGGGTGAGACCTTGCACGTCAATGGCGGTATGTACATGATTTGATCGAGACCGTTGCAATCTCGAATGACACACGTCAAACTCCGATTGATTTGTCCCCAAATCGTGGTTTGACCAGCCGTGGAGGTCTTGCAACTTCCACATTAATGAATAAACTACAGCACATATCGCATCTGCGAATCTTGTAAGGACTAGTATTAATATGAGCAACATCGAAGAACGCGTAAAGAAAATCATCGTTGAGCAACTAGGTGTCGACGAAGCAGAAGTGAAAAACGAAGCTTCATTCGTAGACGACTTGGGCGCGGACTCTCTGGATACCGTTGAGCTGGTAATGGCTCTTGAAGAGGAATTCGATACAGAGATTCCAGATGAAGAAGCAGAGAAGATTACTACTGTACAGGCAGCTATCGACTACGTTGTCGGCGCTTCAGCGTAATCTCAGAATCCTACCAGGCGGTCTCCTTGACCGCCTGTGTTCTTTTTAAGCTATTCTAATTTCCAAACTAATATTCTCCGGAGAATATCATCGTGTCTAAGCGTCGTGTTGTTGTGACTGGCATGGGTATGTTGTCACCCGTGGGTAACTCAGTTGAGTCTTCATGGAAAGCTCTGCTAGCCGGGCAAAGCGGTATTTCCGCGATTGAGCATTTTGATGCCACTCACTTTGCCACCCAATTTGCCGGCATGGTTAAGGACTTCAATTGTGAAGACTACATGTCGAAAAAAGATGCACGAAAAATGGACTTGTTCATCCAATACGGCATTGCTGCCAGTGTGCAAGCCATTAAAGACTCCGGATTGCAAGTGGATGACAATAATGCACACCGTATAGGTGTCGCGATAGGTTCAGGCATTGGTGGTCTTGGTTTGATTGAACAAAACCACCGTGCGTATATGGACAAAGGTCCGCGTAAAATCAGCCCCTTCTTTGTCCCATCAACCATCGTTAATATGATTGCGGGGCACGTGTCGATTAACTACGGTATGCGTGGCCCAAATATCTCGATTTCAACCGCATGCACCACAGGCCTGCATAATATTGGTCATGCTGCCCGTATGATTGCATACGGTGACGCAGACGCCATGGTTGCCGGCGGCGCAGAGAAAGCCTCCACCGAACTTGGTATGGGCGGTTTTGCCGCCGCCAAAGCATTATCAACACGTAACGATGATCCACAGTCGGCCTCTCGCCCTTGGGACAAAGATCGTGATGGTTTTGTGCTGGGTGATGGGGCAGGCGTGATGGTGCTTGAAGAATACGAGCATGCGAAAGCACGTGGTGCGACCATTTACTGTGAATTAGCCGGTTTTGGTATGAGTGGCGATGCTTACCATATGACGTCACCCAGTGAAGACGGCTCAGGCGCGGCATTGGCGATGGAAGCGGCGATTCGTGATGCGGGTATCAACCCGGCACAAATTGGCTACGTTAACGCGCATGGTACATCGACTCCAGCGGGTGATGTGGCGGAAAGCAAGGCGATTCGTCGTGCAATGGGAGACGCAGCTGATAGCATATTGGTCTCTTCAACCAAATCGATGACGGGTCATTTGCTGGGTGCGGCAGGCTCTGTTGAATCTATTATCACTGCCATGTCGCTGATTGATCAAGCCGTCCCACCAACGATCAACCTTGATAATGTTGATGAGGGTTGCGATTTAGATTACGTGCCGCACGAAGCGCGTGACGTAAAAATGGAGTACGCGTTGTGTAACTCCTTTGGTTTTGGTGGCACCAACGGCTCTTTGATCTTCAAAAAGCTGTAATGCGCATCGGCGTTTATACAGCCTAAAAAGAGTTTGCTATAGTAACGGCCCGACGATTCGGGCCGTTTTTTTATTGTCGGTAAGATGAGTTGATTGTCGAGGTTGATAGATGTACTGGGTAAACGGACACCCTTGTCGCGAACTAGCGGTCGCTGACCGAGGGCTCCAATTTGGTGATGGCTGTTTCACCACTGGCCATGTGTATCAGGGGCTATTACTTGACCGTGATGCCCATATACTGCGTTTACAAAGCACGTGTGAGCGATTAGCCATTCGCGGGGTCGATTGGTCGGCACTCGCAATAACGCTCGATCAAGCGTGTCAGCATTCGCAGGATGAACAGGTGTTGAAAGTGATCATCACCCGAGGGCAGGGGGGCCGCGGTTACAGTCCTAAAGGCTGCTCGTCGCCAACCGTGATTGTCAGCCTGCATCCGTATCCACGCCATTATCATCACTGGCAACAGCATGGCGTGACGTTGGCGACGACGTACATACAACTTGGTGCGTCACCTTTGGCGGGGCTTAAACATCTCAATCGGTTAGAGCAGGTGTGCCTAAAGCTGGCACTGGAAGACGCGGAGGCCGATGATTTCGTAGTCGCGGACATGTTTGGCAACCTAGTTGAAACCACGGCGTCCAATCTTTTCTGGTGCCAAGATCATGTCATCTATACACCTGATTTAGCCTATGCCGGTGTGGCGGGATTAATGCGAGAAAAAGTGATGGCGGTGATTGACGGTTTCACGGACTACCAATGTAAAACGGTCGCGGTCGATGAGGCGGCGCTGTGGTGTGCCGATGAAGTGTTTATTTGCAATACCTTGATGAAGGTGGTGCCAGTGACATCCATCAATGAAACAAGCTATACAACGCATACGCTGACAAGGCGATTACAACAGAGGTTAAACGCGTGCTAAAAAAGCGATTTTTGGGGCTGATGAGCGTATTGATGGCGATAGTCTTGGCCTCAGTCGCTGGGGTACTTTGGCAAACGAAGGCGTTTATTTCCACGCCGTTATCCTTGCAGACGCCTCAGCTATTCACCGTACCTAGCGGTGCACATTACCATAAGGTCATTGCAAAATTTGAAGACAGCGGTTGGATGGCGTCAAGCATCTGGTCGAAATTTGCGCCACGGATTTATCCAGAGCTGACTCGGGTACAAGCGGGCACCTTTCAGATCCAACCTGGACAAACGTTGGCTGAGGCATTCGCGACCCTGCGTTCAGGCCAGCAATATCAAGATGAAATCACCTTTGTCGAAGGGAGTACGTTCGCTCAGTGGCGTAATCAAATCCAATCAGCCCCGCATCTCGAACAAACATTAATCGGGATGAGTGAGGCCGCCATTGCTGACGCGTTAGGGATCAGTCACGATAAATTGGAAGGCTTATTGCTACCTGAAACCTACGCTTATGACGTGGGAGATACCGATATGGCATTGCTAAAACGCGCCGCGCGTGCAATGGAATCGACCTTGAAGCAGGCTTGGCAGCAACGTATCGAGGACTTGCCGATTGAGACCCCTTATCAGCTATTAATATTGGCCTCCATCATTGAAAAAGAGACCGCGGTGGCGAGTGAACGTGAAAAGGTGGCGTCGGTATTTGTGAATCGTTTGCGACGCGGTATGCGTTTGCAAACCGATCCCACCGTGATTTATGGCATGGGTGATAAGTATGAGGGAAATATTCGTAAGCGTGACTTGCGCACACCGACCCCCTACAACACCTATGTGATTAATGGCTTGCCCCCGACGCCGATCGCAATGCCAGGTAAAGCGTCGATCTTTGCCGCGGCGCAGCCAGCAAAAACGGATTACTACTATTTTGTCGCCACGGGTAAAGGCGGCCATCAATTTTCTACCACCTTGGCCGAACATAATCGGGCCGTGCGTGATTATCTAAAAGTGTTGAAGAATCAATGAAGAACCATTTCATCGTTGTAGAAGGCCTTGAAGGCGCGGGCAAAAGTACGGCCATCAATCAGATCAAACAGGTGTTACTCGACGTCGGCATCAAAGATGTGATCACCACGCGAGAACCCGGTGGTACGCCGCTTGCCGAACAGTTGCGAACGCTTGTCAAACAAGGCCACCCGGATGAACCGCTCACGGATAAAGCCGAGCTGCTCATGCTTTATGCCGCCCGAGTACAGCTTGTCGAAAATGTGATTAAACCTGCCTTGGCAAAAGGTCAATGGGTAGTGGGTGATCGCCATGATATGTCATCACAGGCTTATCAAGGTGGGGGACGGGGTATGGACACGTCGCTGATGCAGAGCCTCAAAGAAACGGTATTAGGAGAGTTTGCTCCCTCACTGACTCTGTATATGGACATCGACCCGGAAGTAGGCCTGGCACGTGCGCGTGGACGTGGTGATCTGGACCGGATTGAGAAAATGCAACTTGATTTTTTTGAGCGCACGCGAGCGCGCTACCTGGCATTGGCAAACGACGATCCCAGTGTGGTGGTGATTGATGCGGGCCAGTCGCTAGACACAGTGACCGCTCAGATTAAGACGGCACTAAAAAACTGGCTTAAGCAGCAGACAGGCGTATGAGTGACAAGATAACATTGGCATATCCCGCGCCTTGCGTTTATCCCTGGTTTGAAGGCGTGTGGGCGCATTGGCAGCAGCTATTGATCAGTGCAAGGTTTCCGCATGCGCTCTTGTTGGCCGCGCCCCCGGGCAGCGGACGTCGCGCGTTGATCAGCCAGCTTGCCAAGGTAAGGCTGTGTAGCGACCAAACCGATAGCGCTTGTGGTCATTGCCATCATTGTCAGCTTTTCGCGGCGGGTAACCATCCTGATATTCACTGGCTCGCCCCCGAGAAACCCGGTAAGCAGATTGGTATTGATGCAGTCCGCAAGGTGCAACGACAAGCGTTGGAAACGTCGCAATTGGGCGGGGCGCGCTTTATTGTTATCGAGTGTGTCGAACGTTTAGGGGAAGCCGCGGCCAATGCGTTGCTTAAATCGCTAGAAGAGCCACCTTCAGGGTGTTATTTCGTATTGTTGACAGACTCGCTGGATAGTTTACTTGCGACCATTGTCAGTCGCTGTAGTGTGTGGAAGGCACCGCAGGCGGAGGCTGACACAGCCAAGGCGTGGATCGAGCAAGCATTGCAGCGTTCGGTACCAGACCATGCGGTGGGTTTATACCGTGGCGCGCCCTTGGCCGCCAGTGACTTTGTGGTATCGGGCGGGTTAGATCATCACCATGCTGTGGTGGAAGGGTTTTCTACCTATGTGTGTGAGAGAGCAGGCTTATTTGACACTATTGAGGTCTTGGTCGCACACTATCCCGCTTCATTGAACTGGCTCAGTCATTTTCTGCTTGATGTACTTAAATGGCGTCAAGGTGTGGGACAAACCATTGTGCATCGGCATCATCACCAACGGGTGGCGGAAGTGGCCAATGCACTGACCACTCAGCAAGCTCATTCATTATTACGCGCGCTGCATCAATTACAGCGTCAGTTACAAATTCATACAGGGCTAAATACCGAACTGGTGGTTAGCCAGTGGTTATTATCGATTGGAGAATAACGTGTTAATAGACTCTCATTGCCATCTCGACAAACTGGATTACGACTCGCTGCACCAGAATGTTGCCGATGTTTTAGATAAAGCGCAGGCAAGGGGCGTCGACTATTTTCTCTCGGTGGGAGTCACGCTAGATAGTTTTCCGGCGATGCTAGACATGATCCGACCTTATCCGCATGTTTTTGCCTCGTGTGGCGTGCATCCTTTGGATATTGAAAATGGTTTCGATTATGACCGACTGAAAGCCTTAGCCGCTGATGAGCGTGTCGTCGCGGTGGGAGAGACAGGGCTGGATTACCACTATCAGCCAGAGCTTGCCGAGCAGCAGCAAGCGATCTTCCGTCAGCATGTCCGCCTCGCGGTTGAGCTCAATAAGCCCTTGATTATCCATACGCGCGCGGCACGTGAAGACACACTTGCGATTCTGCGTGAGGAAGGCGCTGAGCGTGTCGGCGGTGTGCTACACTGCTTTACAGAAAGCTATGAAATGGCACAAGCAGCGATTGAGATGGGATTCTACATTTCAATTTCTGGAATAGTGACGTTCAATAAAGCCACAGAGCTGAAAGATGTGGTGCGTCGCATCCCGCTTGACCGCCTGCTGGTTGAAACAGACTCGCCTTACTTGGCACCTGTTCCCCATCGTGGCAAGCAAAATCAGCCGGCTTATGTGAAAGAAGTCGCTGAGTACGTCGCGATGTTAAAAGGTGAATCGGTGGAAACGGTTTGTGACATCACCAGCCGTAACTTTTTTGCGCTTTTTTCTGGTGCAAACCCGCAATAATTCAATTCGCCCGATAATCTTGTCGGGCGTTTTTCGTGCTTAGCACGCCATGCACTTCTCGCCGTAAGAAAACACCGCTTTTTGATTTCATTAGTTTTGAGATGGCGCCATCCCGCATGGTTAATTTGGCGTCATTTTTTGGTGATATTTGCGCCAAAATAACCGATTTATATCGCTAGCCTATCAAGATTGATCTCGCGCAATTTTAAATATAACTCCATGAATTTATTGATAGTTATCAACCTAAACTTATTATATTACGTGCTGTATTAATTCGTTACGTAAAATAACGTTGGGGGTGAGAGGGTTGCTATTTTTTTGCTCGTATCGTTTCCCCTAGGGAATGGATTTTTTGTCATTTTAAATCATGATCTTATGATTATTTTTGCTTTTTTTATCGCCAATTCTAATTGTGATCTATATTTACTTTTTAATCAGTAAAATCGTTACTGATGGGCAAGGTGATGATTCGCCCCTTATAGTTTGGGTGAGTTCAATAATCACAAATCGTTTGTTCTCTGGGCACCTGTTGTATCGTGCGACCTCTTGCGGGGGAATCGAAAGGTCTGTCTTCAGAAACACATTGTTAAACGTCCTTGTCAGGAGCAAGAACTATGTCAAAAAACCTCTTTGCTAACCTGCAAAAAGTCGGTAAGGCGCTGATGCTTCCAGTATCTGTGCTGCCGGTCGCAGGTATACTTTTGGGTGTTGGTGCAGCCAACTTTAGCTGGATGCCAGATATTGTTTCACACATGATGGAACAAGCTGGTGGGTCTGTATTTGGTCAAATGGCCTTGCTGTTTGCCGTCGGTGTGGCGCTAGGCTTCACCAATAACGACGGTGTATCCGGTCTGTCTGCTATTGTCGGTTACGGCATCATGGTGGCGACACTGGATGTCATGGCACCAGTAATGGGCGCTGAAGAAATCAAGACAGGTGTGCTTGGTGGTATTCTCGCCGGTGGTGTTGCGGCGTGGACGTTTAATCGCTTCTATACGATTCAACTGCCTGATTACCTGGGCTTCTTTGCCGGTAAGCGGTCGGTGCCAATCATTACCGGTTTCATTTCTATCGCGCTTGGTGTGATCCTTTCTGTTATCTGGCCACCAATCGGCAGTGGTATCGCTACCTTCTCTCACTGGGCCGCCGAACAAAACCCTGTGACCGCATTTGGTATTTATGGTGTGGTAGAGCGTGCACTTATCCCATTCGGTCTACACCACATCTGGAACGTGCCTTTCTTCTATGAAGCGGGTAGCTGTGTGAACAACGCCGGCGAGCAAGTAAACGGCATCATGACCTGTTTCTTGACCGCTAACGATGCAACGCGTGAAGCGGGCAACGGCTTTGGTCAGTTGGCAGGCGGTTATTTGTTCAAAATGTTTGGTCTACCTGCGGCGGCATTTGCCATCGCACACTCTGCCAAACCAGAAAACCGTGCCAAAATCATGGGTATCATGGCATCTGGTGCACTGACCTCATTCTTGACCGGTATCACTGAACCTATCGAGTTCTCGTTCCTGTTCATCGCGCCAGTACTGTATGGTATCCACGCTATCATGGCGGGTGCAGCGTATGTGCTGACTAACGCACTGGGCGTTGTTCACGGCCATACTTTCTCGAACGGCTTTATCGATTTCATCGTGCAAATGCCACGTGCTGAGAACGTGACAACGCTGGTGCTACTTGGCCTTGGTTATGCGGTTCTTTACTACATCGTGTTCCGTGTGGTGATTCGCGCCCTTGACCTGAAAACGCCTGGACGTGAAGACGAGACGGTCGCTGACGTATCAACCGCGACAGGCTCTGAACTTGCTGGCGACCTGGTAGCGGCATTCGGTGGTAAAGATAACATCACTGGTCTTGATGCGTGTATCACTCGCCTACGTGTCTCAGTGGCTGACACTGAAATTGTTGACCAAGACAAGCTTAAGCAGCTAGGTGCAGCGGGCGTGGTTGTGGTATCAGGTGGCGTACAAGCTATCTTTGGTACCAAGTCAGACAACCTGCGTACTGAAATGGATAACTGGATGCGCAGCCAATAATTGCATGCGCTAAACCAGCAAATATGAAAAGGGGTAGCATCTTGCTACCCCTTTTTCTTTAGTTGGTACCGAGTGAGAGAAAGAACAACATCAAAACAGGGACTAATAAACTGAGAATAAACCCGCTGACAATGGCAATCGGTACACAGCGAATACCCCCAGTGCTTTGAATGATCGGCAAGGTGAAATCCATTGCAGTGGCACCACCATATCCAATTGCGGTGAGCGGGTAGCGTCGGATTAATATTGGAATAATCATAATCGCCATTAGCTCTCGTGCGAGCTCGAGAATAAATGATGCTCCGCCGTAAACCGGTCCCAGTCCGTCGCCCATCAAGATCCCCGCCAATGAGTACCAGCCAAATCCAGAGGCCATCGCTAAACCGTGATGATAGGGAATATCTAACCACCATGCCGCCAGCAAGCCACCGGGCAAGGAGGTCGCGACAACGAGAGCGGCAATCATCAGTCCACTTTTATTGAGGATGATTTGCTTCAGCGTCATGCCACTATTACGCAACTGAATGCCAATCAGTAAGAGCAACAGTAATAAAATCCCTTCACTGGCCGTATCGACCCAAGACAGATCGTGATTGAGCAATAGCCCTACGACTAAGCCAACGGCCACCGCGGCAATCAGTTTACCGGACTCTGACATCATGGTACTGAGGGTCAGCTTATGTTGGTGTCCATGGGTCTCGGTTGGGAAGAGCTTATCGAGAACAGGCAGGGCAAGCAGATTGGCCGCGCCAATGCAAATAAAGAAAGTGACCGCGAAATACAAAATGGTGGAAATATGTTGCCCGAGGTTATCTAAGCCTGCGAGGCTTAAGCCCATCAGCACTAAAATGACCATCACTAGCCGCATCGTCAGGGTATTGACGGCGTTGAGGTAGCGCACCTGCTTAATGGGGATTAAATAGCCGATAATAAGCGGCGAGAAGATGAGTAGCATCCCTGAAAACATCTGATTGTGCTCGGTGTTAAGAAAGTAGAGCTTGAGGTTATCAACGGGTTAATAGGTGGGTCAATAAAATCAGACAAGGGTGGTGAAAGGGAAGACCACCCTGGTTTGTGTCAGATACTGCTTGCGTCCATGACTTGGTGTAGCTGGCGCGAGAACTCTTTGTCGTCGAGGCTGGATAGCTCATATAACGCTTCTGCGCCAGGCGCAGTGATTTCCACCTCATGATCCTCTATCGCGTTATCTTGATTGCGAAACATTAATAAGTGATTTGCCATTCTCGCGATATCTAAATAGGTGATATCGGGGCGTGGTTTGGTGTAAAGCTTGTTGTTGATGGCGACTTCGATAAAGTCACGGTCAAACTGCCATTGTTTGAGCACAAGACGACTGCAGTCGCCCGCCAGTGAAAAGAAGACGCGCTCGGCAATGTCAAATTTTAGATAGTGGCCCTGATTTATAAAGCGTTGGAACTCGCCTATCACGCTGTATAAGCCAATATCCGCAAGCAAACCCACTATCAGTGCTTTTTCGGGTTCCACTGAAAGCGGCTCATCACAGTAGTTCCTGACTCTTTGCGTCACCAATGCCATCGCAGCGGCAAGCTCCCGGGATTTTTGCGCACTTTTTTTCAATAGCGCGTTGCAGGCCTTGGAAAATGAGGCATCACTCTTAAGTTGATAGACGGCGGCGGCTGTGATGATCCCTAAAACGCGATCAACGCCAAGTCGAGAGACGGCGGTTTGAACATCTTTGCACTGGCCTGTCGCGCGAGGCGCGAACAAAGCAGAATTCCCGGCGTTAAGCACGGCCCCACATAAACTCGGATCTTCCAGTAAGAGATTGGCAATATCCCGCATGGTGGTATCCGATCGCTTACTGGCCCGTTGTATTGATAGAACGGCATCCGGTAAAGGGGGCAGGGAGAGACGATTGACGCGGATGCTTTCGACGGCGCGCTTATAAAACTCGGTTTCTAGGGAACGTAAGTACTTATCACGATCCGGTGAGACCCAAAAAAATGAAAGATGATCCATAAGTCCTGATAGTATTTGTCAGCAGCCTGCATAGTAATGGGGCGCAGAATAAAAGAGAACCGCCTTTCTCTCAATCGGTGAGCCTGCTGGCGTCTTTGATGATAATTTATACAACTTCCTTCATCTGTCGCTGACTTAGTCGTCGTCAATAAGCGGATACCGCAATAATTTATCAATAAACTCGGCCACCAATAAGGCAGTCGGCTGGGACAGTAGAAGCTGTTTCTGCTTCACTTCGATAGGAAGTAACTCCAACCAGCGAAGACAGACCCAGCCAATGTCATCGTACTGCGTTAACTGGAAGTGTTCGTGGCGTGTCGGATTCGAGCGATAATATTGCTGCAGCTTTTCACTCAGATAGAGGTAGTGGTCGGGAACTGTGTGACGTTGCCATTTTGGTAACGGCGTATAATGCGCCATATTGACGTCACCTTCACCCGCGTCGATCGCAGTCACCTTGACACTTTCAATCCCTTGTAACGTCAACGCAATTTCATGCGCACCATGACGGTTGAAGTCTGCAATCTCGCAAAGCGTGACGATAGGAGAAATCGCGTGCGGCCGCTGCTGACCTTCATCCTCATTTTTCATCGCGACCAAAAGACGCGGTGGTTCGCCTGCCTGCTGAAGCATTTGTAAGTAACATGACTCAGACAGCACATAGCTGTGCAATCCCCCAGGCAATAAATGACTTGCTTCTATTAACAGCGGGTGTCTCGACATGTCGGCTCCCTGACTATTCGCCTATCACTCTCAATTTAGCGCACTCGTAACGATGAGTTAAGCATAGATGTGTCGAGAACTTTATTTAACGAAGAAAAAATGTTTGTAATAAATGTGACAAAAACCACACTCAATGAAAGGACTATTTAATGATAAGTGATCAGATGCATAGTATTTGATTGTCATTTGATGCAACCTCCTCCCGTTAAAATAATCATGCACATTGACTAAATTATCAGTCATATTTATGGGCCGGCTGACGGCTGGATATGAACATCTATTCGCTGAAGGAGAGTTTTCGATGGCGAAGCAATTTGAAGCCCAATTAATGCGTTTTCTGGATAGTTATGGGGAAATGGAGCAACGCTCTATGTTTGGTGGTATTGGCTTTTTCTGTCGAGAGGCGATGTTTGCGCTGCTTACCGGAAAGCATGTTTATCTACGAGGGGGAGGCCAACTCACCGACAAGTTGATCGCTAAAGGGTGTGATAAATTTGTTCATGTGAAGAAAAGCACCTCAGCGGTGGTTAACTATTATGATGTAACCGCACTCTACTTAGGTCATGATCCTGATTTGCCTGCGATGATTGAGCAGTCGTTACAGCGTGCGATCAAAGATAAAGCGCAGAAAGTATCGGCATCCAGTCTTCGGTTGCGGGATTTACCCAACTTACGTTTAACCATTGAAAGGATGTTAAAAAAGTCGGGTGTAAAGGACGTATCAACGTTTTACAGCATGGCGCCGCAAGAAATGTTTCGTCGAGTGCAAATGACACACGGTAAAGATATCGATATCAATCTACTTTGGAAGCTCGCGGGGGCGCAGCAAGGTCGTCATTGGGAACTGATTGAAAAAGACGAACGCGAACGCCTGCTCGCGGATGTCTAGGTGAATCACTAATGTAGGTAGGTGCCAGCCCTGATTAGTCGGGCTGGCACTATTGTCAATGTTGCGTTCGTCGCTACGTTGATCGGCCTTTTGTGGGCTCACTTAGCGCCGAGAGAATAGTGAAATGTTATGTTTGGATAAATAATCGTCGGTTAAACGCTAAAATGATAATTTTTTCGTGACAGGTGAAAAAACTTATGTAGAATTCAAACCACTTAGCCGAGAGGTGAAGCGCCAAGGCGCGTTGGCAGAGTGGCTATGCAGCGGATTGCAAATCCGTGG
>NZ_PXUD01000070.1:0-10002 GCF_003390965.1 Salinivibrio sp. HTSP | reverse complement strand
GTTCTGTGAGAGGGATGAGGCGGCAACGCCTCACCCTACTCGATATCGTCTATTGAGCCTCGATATCGAGCCAATACGTGTCTGGAATGGCTTGTGTTTCGTTGCTTAAATGCGGGTTATCGACCCGGATCACGGTGCGTTCACCAATGTTGGCTTTTTCAAACGTTTCTTTGACCAGCGGAGCGTTGTTGAAAAACTCAATAAATGATCCGTCTTGGTATGCCGCTTCAAAAGCACCATTCAACATGTCGGCGACGTCAGCATGTTGCGGAGACACAAACAGGAACATCGGGAAGCGATAGATCAGCATCAGATGCGGGTCAACTAACAGATTACCGTATTGTGGCCGCTCGGCTAATTCACTAAAAGGCTCAATCAAGGCACGCGGGAAGAGATCAGCACGACCTGTATCAACCACTTTGAAAATATTTTCAAAGCTCGATATTTCGCGTACGCGAAATCCCGCTGAGTTGAGCACCTTGACGTCGGCCCAGCCCTGTCCCTGAATCATAGTAAGAGACTGCAAATCACCCGCGCTACTTATCTGAGCGAGTTGGGGCTCCGTGGCTTGGTTGGTAATAAACAGGCGATGGCCGAGTAGACCACGAAACACGGGATAGCGAATGGGGATCAGTTCAGATTCCAGCGTGCGGTCGGCACCCAGCCAGTCGATAGTGAGCTTGCCTTGCTTGAGCATTTCCACCTTACGAGACTGAGAGCCAATTTGGCCGTCAAAAGCTTGCAAGGTGACAGGCTCTCCTGATTTTTCGGCAAGAAACTCAATCAGCTCAATGGCATAGAGATCAAGCGCCGACCCAGCGCGTGGCTCGGGGTGCACAATTGTGGTATTGGACACGGCATGGGCTGAAAACACAGAGAGCGCCAAGGCGGTGAGAGAAACCATGAGTTTTTTCATAAACGATACCTTGTTAGTTTTATGTTAACCATATCGTTTTGAGTGTAGAAGTTATCCAGACGCTTGCCAGAAAGCGGAGATAAAAAAACCGACGCCAGGGCGTCGGTTGGTGATACAGAGAGCGGCGCAATTAGCGTGTGCCGTATACCACGATGGTTTTACCGTGTGCGGAAATGAGGTTTTGCTCTTCCAGCATTTTGAGGATACGTCCCACGGTTTCACGCGAACAGCCGACGATTTGGCCAATTTCCTGACGGGTGATCTTAATTTGCATACCATCAGGGTGAGTCATGGCATCCGGCTGTTTAGCCAAGTTCAACAAGGTTTGCGCGATGCGGCCTGTGACGTCCAGGAAGGCGAGATCCCCGACCTTTTGGCTCGTTACCTGCAAACGACGCGCCATTTGTGAAGACAGGCGCATTAAGATGTCAGGATTCACTTGAATGAGCTGGCGGAACTTCTTAAACGAAATTTCTGCCACTTCACACGGTGATTTAGCGCGCACCCAAGCAGTGCGCTCCTGGTCTTCTTCGAAAAGTCCGAGCTCACCAATGAAGTCACCTTGGTTAAGGTAAGACAGGATCATTTCCTTGCCTTCTTCATCTTTGATCAGTACGGCCACAGACCCTTTCACGATGTAATACAAGGTCTCCGCCTTCTCACCTGCATGGATAAGCGTGCTTTTAGACGGATACTTATGAATATGACAATGTGAAAGGAACCACTCGAGTGTAGGGTCTGTTTGAGGTTTTCCTGGAACCATATAACTTATTTCCTCTGCATGTGTTGCCCGGCAACAACGTCCTATCTTTGTCTGAGGGGTAACCCATCAGATCATTGCACAGAATACGAAGTCTGAACGCGGGCTACAAGCTCACTGTATGTTAACAAGAGTGTATCTTTTTTTGTTGGTGATTTCTTGATTTTGATCTAGGCCAACCGCCTAAAAATCTGGCAAAAACGTGGCTAA
Source organism: Salinivibrio sp. HTSP (assembly GCF_003390965.1). NCBI lineage: Bacteria > Pseudomonadati > Pseudomonadota > Gammaproteobacteria > Vibrionales > Vibrionaceae > Salinivibrio > Salinivibrio sp. HTSP. Next base: position 8,116 of record NZ_PXUD01000070.1, on the reverse strand, counting down.
GATCACGGCTTGAGAAGTAATACATCATGGATGCGCTACGCCTTAGCCAATCTTGCCTTTTTCTATCAATTGTTGGATCAATGGACGGATGATCAATTCCATCGCAAAGCCCATTTTTCCTCCCGGTACCACTAAGGTGTTATGCCGTGACATAAACGACCCAGTGATCATTTGCAACAGATAAGGGAAGTCGACGTTTTTCATTCCACGAAAGCGGATCACCACAAAACTTTCATCCAAAGACGGGATCCCTTTGGCATTTAATGGGTTTGAGGTATCTACCGTCGGCACGCGTTGAAAGTTGATATGGGTACGAGAAAACTGCGGGGTGATGTAGTGCAGGTAATCATCCATTGAGCGCACAATCGAGTCGGTCACCGCCTCACGAGAGTGGCCTCTATCGCGCGTATCGCGGACAAATTTTTGAATCCACTCTAGGTTGACGATCGGCACCATTCCAATCAAGAGATCGACATGCTGTGCAACATTGACATCACCATCGACCACTCCGCCGTGCAGTCCCTCGTAAAACAATACATTGGTATTGTCGGCTAAGTCTTGCCATGGCGTGAAGGTGCCAGGCATTTGGTTATAGGGCACCGCTTCATCAAAGGTATGTAAATAGCGGCGATATTTCCCGGTGCCTTGCTCACCATACTCACGGAAAAACTGCTCTAGCCGCGGGAAATCGTTGGCCGTGGGGCCAAAGTAGCTGATATGTTTGCCTTGTTCACGTGCTTTACGGATCTCGACGTCCATTTCAGGACGGGTAAAGCGATGAAAGCTATCCCCTTCTAGCCAGGCCGCTTTGATGTTCATCATCTGGAACATCTTTCGGAAGGCTTCCGAGGTGGTGGTGGTACCGGCTCCTGATGAGCCGGTGACCGCAATAATAGGATGTTTAGCCGACATGACGCGCCCTGTCATTCAGTCTGAATTTGTATCGCGATACGGCGTGTACTGCGATGCTAAGAGCCGAGTGCTGTTTTACGACGAATATCCACTGTCTCGTGCAACTCGGAATATACAATCACGGCGTCCCCGGATTGCAATTGTTGGCGAACATCATCCACTTTTTGTGCAAAGCTGACTTCTTGCTCACCATAATCGGTTCCTTCCCGTAACACAAAGTGCTCGATTAACGCTGTCAGCGTCTCGTCAGGAATCGACTGCCATGGAACCATCATACTACATCACCTTTTATTGATCTCAGGATGGCATCCTCGGATGCTTGATGTGAATGTTGTGAATTGGCTCGCATTTTACCCGATCATACCAGTCAATGCAGTGGTTCTCTTTGCTTCCTTTGACGGTGCTAACGCGCCGACTTACTCAGTGACTCATGCGGTAAATAAGCGGCGAGCCAGCCAGGCACCGCTTGCTCAAGCCAAAACTGAGGTTGGCGCCAACTACCGGCGACAAAGCCAACATGGCCGCCATGCTCAGTGAGTTGATAATCAATGTTCGCGGGTAATGGGGAGGTTGGGATCACCGCGTCGGTCATAAAAGGATCGTCTTTGGCATGAATGATGGCCAACGGTGTCTTAATGGTATTAAGCACGGAAAGGCCGCTACAGGCGTGATAATAATGGTGCGCATCGTCAAAGCCATGAAGCGGGGCAGTCACGGTTTGGTCAAACTCGAACAAGGTTTTTATCGTCGGGCGCTCCCCCGCGTGCCATCGGCCCACTTGCTGATGCCGTGTGAGCTTTTCCGCTAGGGTTTGGCGCATCGAGCGCAACAAATAGGCTTGATAAACACGGGAAAAGCCTTGTTGGATACGCATCGAGCAGGCGGCAAGGTCAAGTGGCGGCGACACGGCGCAGCCACAGGCCACGATGGGATCATCGTGATAGTCCGCCAGGTAACGCACCAGCATGTTCCCCCCCAAAGAGACCCCGACTGCGCCAATTTGACTCTCTGGATAGGTTTGACGCAAATGGGTGAAGAAGGCACGCGCGTCCTGGGTTTCTCCCGAGTGATAGGTTCGCGCGGCACGATTAAGGCGGCCACTGCAGCTGCGAAAGTGCATCACCACGCCGCACCAACCTTGGCGTTGGAAGGCCGCGAGCAAGCCGTTGGCATACGGGCTGTCGAAACTGCCTGCTAAGCCATGGAATAAAACAACAATCGGCTGTCCAGGCTGCGGCTGATGTGTCCATGCCAGATCGACAAAATCGCCATCAGGCAGATCTAATTGCTGCCAGCGAGGGGTGAAAAGCGGGGCTCGACGCAAAAAGCGAGGCAACAAGGTTTGTAAGTGCGCGTTCCGCGCGCTGGGAATGGGTTTAAACGGTGTCATCATGGTTGCTTCCCTCTTCCTCGGCGGGCGTCACCTTCAGTGATGTATATAGGTTGCGTGCTGATGGTGACAGCTGACGGCAATAGTAGGCGAGAGGAGAGGCGGTGTCCGTGAGCCAGGTTTGACGATTGAGGGCATCGACTAAATCTTGCTGTTGGAATTTTTCTAAACTGAGCTCAAAGTTGAGCATTTTTTTGTACTGCCCACTGCCGACCCGCGGCTTCAACTCTCGCCGAAGGTGACGATAGGCAATAAGCAAATGCTCAGAGCGGCTTAACGCATGCTTCAGTTGTGTGAGGCTCTCGGGCGCAAGCCCATAGCCGTGTTGTTCAATCCAGGCGAGTAACAAGGCAAGATTCACGTTGCCTTGGTGCTCGTCTTGCAGCCTGAGGCAAGCTTGCTTTACCTCGGGCTTGCCATAATGATGTAAACAAAACTGCCACAGGTCGGCGGGATTCGCCATCCCAGGGGTTAGTCCTGATTGAATGTCGCCTCCAGGGCTTCCAGCTCTTCTTGTCGCTCCATCCATTCTTGTTCCACCTCTTCGAGCGTCGATTTAGCATCCGCTTGACGTTGCAATTGCGCCGTGAGCCGCGCCTTATTATCACTGTGGTAAATCTCGGGGTCCGCCAACTGATTTTCTGCGTCAGAGATAATGGCAGAGAGTTGTTCTATCTGTGTGTCGAGATTGTCAATTTTTTTCCGCAAAGGCGCGGTTTGCTTACGTAACTCGGCATCGCGGCGTTTTTGCGCTTTACGATCCACCTGTGTTTGTTGCGGCGCCGTTTTCTCCGCGGCCGCTTGTTTTTTGCTCTCAGCGCGATCAGCGCGCTGTTGATCGGTCAGCCAACGGTGATAATCGTTCAAGTCTCCATCAAAGGGTAGCACTGCGTTATTGTCGACCAAATACAAGTCATCGGTGGTGGCGCGCAGCAAGAAGCGATCGTGACTGACAATCACCATCGCGCCCTCGTAAGACTGTAAGGCGAGTGTCAGCGCTTGGCGCATATCCAAGTCCAGATGGTTGGTTGGCTCATCGAGTAACAGTAAGTTCGGTTTTTGCCATACCAATAAGGCGAGCACCAAGCGGGCTTTTTCGCCTCCAGAGAAGGGCCCGATGGGCTCGAGCGCCTTGTCGCCTTGAAAGCCAAACCGGCCGAGAAAATCACGTAAGGTTTGCTCAGCGGTGGTGGGGGCTAACCGGTTTAGGTGCTGAAGTGGCGTATCGTCGATGCGCAACGTATCGAGTTGGTGTTGGGCAAAGTAGCCAATTTTCACCCCTTGTGAATAGGTTAATTCACCGGCCATGGCGGGTAAGCTGCCCGCGAGGAGTTTAATCAGGGTCGACTTACCCGCCCCATTGCGCCCCAGCAAGCCAATGCGCGCCCCCGGCACCAGGTTAAGGCGAATGTTTTCAATAATAGGTGTCTTATCATAACCTGCCGCCACTTTGTCCATCATTAAAATGGGGGTGGGTAAGGCATCCGGCGTGAAGAAGGTAAAACTAAACGGGTTATCGTATTGCGCGGGCAATACCTTCTCCATCCGCTCAAGGGCTTTGATCCGGCTTTGCGCTTGGCGGGCCTTGGTGGCTTTGTAACGAAAGCGATCGATATACGATTGCATGTGGGCAATTTGCTTTTGTTGCTTTTCGTACTGCGCCTGTTGCTGCGCCAATTTTTGCGCGCGCATTTGCTCAAAGTCGGAATAATTACCCGTGTATTCATTGAGCTGTTGATGCTCGATGTGAATGATGCGATTGACAACAGGATCCAAGAAATCCCGGTCGTGAGAGATCAACACCAAGGTACCTGGATATTGCTGTAGCCATTTTTCTAGCCACATGACCGCATCGAGATCTAGGTGGTTAGTGGGTTCATCGAGCAACAATAGATCAGAGCGACATAATAGCGCTTGTGCTAAGTTCAGCCGCATTCGCCAGCCACCTGAGAATTGGGTGAGTGACCAGTGGATTTGTGGTTGGCTAAAGCCCAAACCATCTAATAAGCTGGCCGCACGCGCTTCAATGGTATAACCACCAATGGCATCCAATTTATCGTGTAACATCGCCACCGCGTTACCGTCATCACGGGCTTCGGCGTCGCGTAGGGCTTGCTGTAGCGCGCGGTATTCGCTGTCGCCATCAATCACGTACTCGAGCGCGCTTTTGTCGAGCGCGGGGGTTTCTTGCGCCACCCATGCTACCTGCCACTGACTCGGGTAGTCACAATGGCCGGCATCCAACGATAATTGATGGCGCAGCAAGGCAAACAAGCTCGATTTGCCACAGCCATTTTTGCCCACCAGACCGACTTTGTCGCCCGGTGAGATAGTGGCAGAAGTGTGGTCAAGCAGGGGCTTACCCCCTCGAAGCAGTTGAATATCGGAGAAGCGAATCATGATTTCTCAGTCTGTCTCGGGTTGATGGGTGCGCATTGTCGCGCGGTCGTTATACCAGCTTGATACCGGGATTGCCAAATTCTACCGCGTCATCCCACTGGTCAGACACAGAGGGCGCATATTTGTGTGTTAAAGTTAAAAACACGGATAAATGAACAGATTGCGTTCTGACCATAATCATAAGACAAGGAAGCCTATGCCCCGAGATAAGGCTGAAAGCCCCTCTCTTCCCAAGGTACTGGTGATTTTTGCTCACCCCGACCCCGATGAATCTGTTGCCAATCGTCGTTTAATTGAGGCCATTACGCCGCTGGCCCATGTCAGCGTGCACGATATTTACGCCGCCTACCCGGATTTTGTGGTGGACGTCCATCATGAGCGCGCGTTGGTCACTGACGCCGATGTGTTGGTCTTTCAGCATCCACTGCAAATGTATTCCTGTCCGGCGCTGTTGAAAGAGTGGATAGATGTGGTGCTAGGAAAAGGGTTTGCACATGGGCAAGGCGGGGATGCGTTGGCCGGTAAAACCTGCCGTTTTGTGGTGACCACCGGCGGGGCGGCCGAAGCGTTTAGTCAACAAGGTTACAACAAATATTCAATGGCCGAGCTACTACAGCCTTTTGAGTTAACCGCCTCATTATGTCGGATGTATTGGATCCCACCGTTGGTCTTGCACTGGGCGCGCCGCGTTGGCGATGCCGATCGCGAAGCGTTTGCTGAGATTTATGCCGATTGGCTCGCTGACCCATTGGCGCACCAAGGAGGCGAGGATGGATAACAACCTCTTATCGGCGGCCTTTGTTTTTTTATTGGCGGCGGTGATTGCGGTTCCTCTTGCCCAGCGCTTGGGTATGGGCTCGGTGCTTGGCTATTTGCTGGCAGGCATAGTGATCGGGCCCTGGGGGCTGGGTCTGGTCCGTGATGTGGATGCGATTCTCCATTTTGCCGAATTTGGCGTGGTGCTGCTGCTTTTTCTGATCGGTTTGGAGTTGAACCCCAAAAAGTTGCTCCAGATGCGACGACCGATTATCGGTCTGGGGGGCAGTCAGGTCGTGGTCACAGCGTTGTTTATCGGTGTGATTTGCGCATTGGTCGGCTTGACACTCTCGCAAGCGTTGGTGATTGGGGTTGGCTTGGCGCTCTCTTCAACCGCGATTGCGATGAAGATTATCGAAGATCAACGCCTAATGCGCAGCGAAACCGGGCAAGCGGGATTTGCCGTCTTGCTCTTCCAAGATATAGCGGTGATCCCGATGCTCGCGATGATCCCCGCGCTTGCCGGTGGCAGTGCTGGCAGTTGGCTCGACGTATTATGGATGTTTGTCGGCATTGGTATTTTGCTGGTGGGCGGTCATTTCCTGCTGCGTCCGCTGTTTCGTTTAGTGGCCATGAGCGGCGTCACCGAGCTATTTACAGTGACCTCGCTGGCCTTGGTGATTGGGATTGCTCTCGCCATGCAAGCGTTAGGCCTATCGATGGCGCTGGGGGCGTTTCTTGCGGGCGTATTGCTTGCGGAAAGTGAATACCGTCATGAATTAGAAACCGCGATTGAGCCTTTTAAAGGTTTGTTGCTTGGGCTGTTCTTTATTGCAGTGGGAATGACCGTTGATCTCGGTCTATTGCTCGACTACCCACTGGCCATACTGGGAGCGGTCGCGGCGTTGATCTTGGTGAAGACCTTGCTGCTTTATGGCTTGGCGCGTGCCTTTGGGGTGGTGCCAAAAGCGCGCAGTCAAATGGCGGTATTACTCAGCCAAGGGGGAGAGTTTGCGTTTGTTATTTTCAATGCAGCGCGTAGCCAGGGCTTACTTGACCAAGAGTTAAACGCGTTTTTGTTGGTGGTGGTGAGCTTGTCGATGATGACCACGCCTTTAATGCTGACGCTTCAACAACGCTGGTTTGCTCGCACGTTTAATGAGCCTGAAGAAGCGCCACCACAAGGGCAGTTTGAGCAGGCCGATGCGCGCGTGATCATTGCCGGTTTTGGTCGCTTTGGTCAGGTGGTAGGCCGGTTGATGTTCGCCAATAAAATTGGGGTAACCATATTAGAACGTGATCCGACGCAAATTAAGCTGCTACGTCGTTTTGGCTATGAAGTGTATTATGGCGACGCAACCCAGCTCAGTTTATTACGGGCGGCAGGCGCGCATACCGCTGAAGCGATTGTGATTTGTACCGACTCGCCTGATGAAGTGATGGAGATTGTTGATCTTTGTGCGCGCCATTTCCCTAACCTTAAAGTAATGGCGCGGGCGCGGAGTCGTGTCGAGGCCTATCAATTGATGGCACAGGGCGTGGATCAATTCTCGCGTGAAACCTTTTTGGGGGCCCTTGAGCTCGGGAGGCAGACGCTAGAGTCACTGGGTATGCATCCGTATAAAGCCAAGCGAGCCGAAATTTTATTTCGTAAGCTGGATATGCGGGTATTGCAAGATCTCTTGCCGCAACACAGCGAAGACTTGGCGACGGCCTCCCGAGCGAAAGAAGCACGCAAAGAGTTGGAAGAAATTTTTGACCGAGAAATGCGTGGTGATAGTGAGCGGCACCAAAGTTGGAATCGAGATGAGTAAGGTGTTGAAGTGAAAAAACGTTTCATTGCTGGGGCAGCGTGCCCGGCGTGCCAACAGCTCGATACGTTACGAGTATGGCGCGAAAATAATATTGACAAAGTAGAGTGTGTCAGCTGCGATTATCATGATAGTCGGTTGCCTGATTCGGCACAACAGTCACACTCTGGTGCCGAGTCAGCAGAGAATGTCATTGGGATCTTTAAACCGGAGTAGGGGATCCGTTATCATCGTCAGTCCATTTACCTTCCGGTCTCGGAGCGAGCATGAAAATTGCGAAAGATGTGGTAGTCAGCCTGGCTTACCAAGTAAAAAATGAAGATGGTGCACTTGTTGACGAATCAACAGCACAAGAGCCTCTCCAATACCTGCACGGTCACCGTAACCTGATTGTAGGTCTTGAGAACGCGCTGGAAGGCCGCGAAAAAGGTGAGAGCTTTGACGTGACTGTAGGCCCAGATGAAGCCTACGGTGATTACCAAGAAGCTATGGTACAACGCGTACCAGCTAACGTATTCCAAGGCGTAGACCAAGTAGAAGTGGGCATGCGCTTTATGGCAGAAACGGACCAAGGCCAAATCCCAGTTGAAGTGACGGAAGTGGATGGTGAAGAAGTGGTAGTTGACGCTAACCACATGCTAGCCGGTCAAACCCTGTCTTTCTCTGTGGAAGTGGTTGACGTTCGCGAAGCGACAGAAGAGGAAGTGTCTCACGGTCATATTCACCAAGACGGTGAAAGCTGTGGTCACGACCACTAAGACGGTATCCGTCTGTGGTGAATGAAAGGCGCCGAATGGCGCCTTCAGACTGCTGACAAAGGTCTAGCTTTCGAGCTAGACCTTTGATC
>NZ_PXUD01000069.1:0-11285 GCF_003390965.1 Salinivibrio sp. HTSP | reverse complement strand
CTGTCACGATCAGGGGTTAATAGTTGGCTCCGATGTCGGATGGCGCCAGTTGCACTGCGCGCGACGCAAATCACACCTAGCTTGTACGATCGAGTTAGCGCTTGTCCGACCTACGCACAGGCAGCTTAGATACTGAAATAGTTGCTTTTTTTGATGCCAGCTCATTGTTAGTGGGTCGTGGCATAGAGGAAGTAGGGGATGGTTCAATATCAACAAAACCGCATGACTGGCATTGACCATACACGTCAATTTGACGCATGTTTGTAGCCAAAGTTAAGCGTGCAATTGCATGCTTTTGCATAGCTAATCAGGGTTTTAAGGGTTGGATTACTTTTCCCTTTTTCAAGTCGAGAAATATTGCCTTCTTTCGTCCCCATACGTTCTGCAACCTGCTGTTGAGTTAGCCCGGCCTGCTTGCGCATACTGAGCAACATATCTATCAATTCAAACTCAGGCGTCAATTCATCGTATGCTTGTTTCACGTCTGGGTTTTGTAATGCTCTCGCTTTTAATGCCTGTAAGCTATTCATTTTTCACCTCTTTCATACGCCCTGTTGCCAATGCTAAGTCTTTCTTTGGTGTCTTTTGGCTTTTCTTCACAAATGCGTGAAAGATATAGATGTTGGGACCGTCTAAATAACAGAATAGACTACGTCCGATTTCTTCTTTTGCTTTGGCGCGAATTTCAAACAGGCCGTTACCTATTGATTCTGTGTGAGGAGGACCTAATTTTGCGCCATGTTTTTCAATTAGTTCGAGCAGCTTGAGCATTCGCGATTGAATCTTAGGAGGCATGTTGAGAATGCTCTCTTCTACGCCTCGGTAAAAAACAATGTTCCAGTGCATCTTTCACTTCTCATTATCATATATGATAAGCGTTTGTGGATCAAAATCCACTTATCATACCGAGTAACTCCTAGTAATCGTGGGCAATTATTGTTAACTGATTCGGATAACAATCGTACAGACAGTAGATTGCGATCTTCCTTCAAACCCTAAACTGTGCCTTGTTTCACGGGCATGCATTGCTATTTTTGTTACCTTTCTAGCGCTTGTGAGTGATCTGCTTTGTCACTCGGGACAACCACGAAAGGGACACCCATGGACGATCTCTCGCCCTCCGATCTTAAAACCATCCTTCATTCCAAACGCGCCAATATGTACTACCTCGAGCATTGCCGTGTGATGCAAAAAGACGGTCGTGTGTTGTACCTGGCGGAGGCGAAACGCGAAAACCTCTATTTTAATATCCCCATTGCCAATACCACCGTCTTACTGCTCGGTACTGGCACGTCAATCACGCAAGCGGCGATGCGTATGCTGTCGCAAGCGGGTGTCTTGGTTGGATTCTGCGGAGGTGGAGGCACACCGCTACATATGGCAACCGAGGTCGAATGGTTTACGCCGCAAAGCGAGTATCGACCCACCGAATACCTGCAAGGTTGGTTGTCTTTTTGGTTTGATGATCAAAAGCGACTGGATGCTGCGCGGGCTTTTCAGCTAGCTCGTTTGAGTTACTTAAAGCAGGTCTGGCAAGCGAGCCGTGAACTTAAGTTTGAAGGGTTCGATGTGGCTGAACTAGCGGGTGCGCTGGACACCTTTGTGGAAAGAACCGAGAAGGCCAGCAAGCCAGCTGATTTATTGCTTACCGAAGCGCAGCTGACCAAAGCGCTCTACAAACACGCCGCCAACCGCACGCAAAAAACCAGCTTTAAACGCCAGCATGAAGCCGACGATCTCGCCAATCGCTTTTTGAATCATGGCAACTACTTAGCCTATGGCTTGGCGGCGAGTTGTTTATGGGTGCTCGGGATCCCGCACGGATTTGCGGTGATGCATGGCAAAACCCGTCGCGGCGCGCTGGTGTTTGATGCCGCTGACCTAATCAAAGACGCCATCGTGCTGCCTTGGGCGTTTGTATGCGCCAAAGAAAACGCCACCGAACAAGAATTTCGCCAGCAAGTCCTGCAAGCCTTTATTGAACACAAAGCGATGGACTTGATGTTCAACACCATCAAAGCCATTGCGCTGCAAGATTTCTCTGAGGATGAGATAACGGAGCAGCAACTATGATGGTGACCTTTATTTCTCAGTGCGAGAAAAAGGCACTGAAGAAAACCCGCCGCGTGCTCGATGCTTTTGCTAATCGAATTGGTGACAACACTTGGCAAACGCTGATCACCGAAGATGGCTTAAACACGGTGCGAAAAATGCTAAGCAAAACCGCCAGCCGCAGCACTGCCGTCAGTTGTCATTGGGTTCGTTCGAGAACCCATAGCCAACTGGTATGGATTGTAGGTAATCGCCGCAAGTTTAACTTAGAAGGCAATGTACCGGTCAATCGCACTGAGCTGGATCTTAGCCACAAAGAATGGGAGCAGGGCTGGCAGCTTAATGAGGTGATCGTGCTGGCAACAGCCATGGCGGGGTTGTTTCACGATTTTGGCAAAGCCAATGCGTTGTTCCAGCAAAAGCTTCGCGGCCAAACGACACACCAAGGCGAACCATACCGTCATGAGTGGGTATCCTTGCGTTTATTCGAAGCGTTCGCTAAGGGCAAAAAGGATCAGCAATGGCTTGATGAACTCAGCGAGCTGACGCCTGAAACCGCCGTCGAGCATGAGGCAGAGCTACTGGCACGACTGTTTACCGAAGCAGAAGGCTATCAGCCTGCTTTTAGTGACTTATCGCCATTTGCACGTATCGTGGCTTGGCTGATTGTGTCGCACCATCGGTTGCCCGTGAACTATGATGATGGCGAAGCACCCGTTGAGCTATCGCAAATTGACCAATGGCTGAGCCGTTGCTTTGGCAGCCACTGGAATGCACCCAACGCGCTTAATCTCGCTAAATATGATCCACAAGCGCTTGTCGACAACTGGCGCTTCCCCAGTGGCACCCCGTTTTTAAGCCAGCCTTGGCAACACAAAGCGCGTCAATTAGCCCAGCGTGCCCGCCAATATCCGTGGAGCGCTCATGGACAAGTTGATTGGTTATCGCAGCGGTTTGTCAGCCATATGGCACGTTTATCATTAATGCTGGCGGATCGCTATTATTCGTCGCTTCCGTTGGAAAAGTCCAAACCCAAATGGCGCGATGGCCACTACGCGCCTATTGCTAACACAGACCAGTCTCAAGGCAAGCGCAAAAACGCGCCACCTAAACAACAGTTAGATGAACACAACATCGGCGTGGCCATTAATGCGAGGCGCTTTGCGGAGAATTTACCCTCACTTAAATGGACATTGCCGGCGATTGCCCAGCACCGCCGTTTTAGCCAAAGCGCCGAACAAGAGAAGTATCACTGGCAAGATATCGCTTATCGGAAAACCAAAACCATAGCCACTCAGTCGGAAACGCAGGGCTTTTTTGGCATTAATATGGCGTCGACAGGTTGTGGGAAAACCATCGCCAATGCGCGCATTATGTATGCGTTATCCGATCCTTGGCAGGGGTGCCGTTTCTCGGTGGCGCTCGGGTTGAGAACATTGACATTGCAAACCGGCGATGCGTATCGCGACTTGCTGAAACTTGGCGATGATGAGCTGGCGGTGCTCGTTGGCTCGCAAGCGATCCAACGCTTGCACGAGGCGCAAAATACGTCATATCAGTCTTCCGGCGGCAGTGAGTCTACCGAAGACTTTCTCGAGCAACTGTTTATTAGCTACGAAGGGCAAATCTACGATGGCCGGTTGAAACACTGGCTAAGTAGTCAGCCTAAGCTGGAGAAATTGGTCAGTGCGCCGGTGTTAGTGAGCACGATTGATCATCTAATGCCCGCCACTGAAAGCCTGCGCGGCGGCCATCAAATTGCGCCCATGTTGCGTCTGCTCAGTACTGACTTAGTCCTTGATGAGCCCGATGATTTTGGTCTTGAAGACCTACCGGCGCTGTGCCGCTTGGTGAACTGGGCAGGCATGTTAGGGTCACGGGTGCTGCTCTCATCGGCGACCTTGCCGCCTTCGTTAGTAAAAAGCTTGTTTGATGCCTATCGCGCGGGCAGGGCGCAGTTTAATCATGCCCAGTTTGGTGACAGCGCGAAGACAAGCGGCGCTGACGGTGTGCCTGTGATTTGCGGCTGGTTTGATGAATTTACCAGCGAGATCCAGACGGTAACGAGCAAAACCGATTACGTGACTTATCACCGTGATTTTGTCGCCAAGCGCGTTAAGCGATTAGAGGGCGAGCAACAGGTGCTACGCAAAGGGAAGACGGTAGACACCTCCGCGATTACCTCTTTAGTAGTCCCCCCAACACCCAGCGAGCCTGACCTCGATTTTGGGCCGCTAGCGCAACTTATCCATACCCATATTCATCAGCTGCACCATGCGCATCACCAAACTCATGCATCCGGCAAAACAGTGTCGATAGGCGTGGTGCGCATGGCCAATATCGATCCGATGGTAGCGCTGACCCGCGCGCTGGTGCAAATCTCGCCAGATCCGGATCATGCGCTCTTTGTTTGCCCGTACCACTCCCAGTTTCCGTTGGCGCTGCGGTCTTATCGAGAGAGCCGCCTCGATGCGGCGTTAAATCGCTATGATGAAGCGGCGATTTTCGAACAGCCGGAGATTCGCCATGCCATTGAACACTGTGATGCCAACCATCTGATATTTGTGGTGGTGGGCACGGCGGTGGTGGAAGTAGGACGCGATCACGATTATGACTGGGCCATTGCCGAGCCGAGCTCAATGCGTGCCTTATAATTCAGTTGGCGGGGCGGGTACAACGTCACCGTCAGCAAGCGCCGACAAACGCCAATATTCATGTGCTCGACCAGAATGTCCGTGCGTTAAAAGGCAAGCATCCCGCTTATTGTAAGCCAGGCTTTGAAAGCGCGGCTATCCCGCTCGAAAAAGGTTACAAGGTCACGCTTGATGAGGGCCTAACGGCAATTTCCGCCACGCCGCGCATTCAGGAAATCCCCAAGCTAAAAGAATCCAGCTTTGAACGTGATTTGCGGAAAAAAACAGAGGCCAAGGAAGAAACGCACTGGGGCGTGCAAGAGCACCGAGCATTGCGCTTTACATTGGAGCTGACGGGCGGGGAAAAGTACCAACCTAAGTTTTATCGAACCGGTAAGGAAGCCGAGCTTTGGTGGAACGACACGCTTGTCAGCCAAGCCGCTGGGCTACGTTCCCCCGGTAAACATGCCAGTTGGAGCGGCGAATTGATCCGGCGCACCCCATTTCGTCACAGCCAGCGTCAAGAGAGCTTTGTGCTGTGTTATAACGACGATGATAAGCTACGTTGGCAGCAGTTAGATACCTCACGTTACCCCTACCAATACGCTGATCACTCATATCGCTTTAAACCTGTCGAAACGTCCATGGCAGCCGGTTGCCATTGGTGGTTTGACGTTAATCCGGAAGCTGTTTATCAGCACTTTGCTGACCAACTGGGATGGTCGATTAAAAAAGCGAGCCAGCATTTGGGCGAAATACGCCTCGCGGCTGAGCGAGAAGGCCAAAATATCATTTGGTGTTGGCACCCACAGCTGGGTGCTTATCGGGAATAAAAAGAGGGCAACGTGTGTTGCCCTCAGAAAGAAGCTGCCTATGCGGCAGTATAACTGTTTGATAAATATTATAATTTCTAAGCTATCGATGCGATAGAGTAGGCAGTATAACGGAGTTCTATTCCAAAGCTCAAATCTTACCTTGACTACCATTCAATATTGTATTTTTGATAAATATTATAAGGTTATTGATAGTTGCTTGTTATGGCGGTAAGCTAGACATTGTTGTCTTGAAGGATAAAAGGAAGCGCTTATGGAACACAGCCTATACGATGCGCTGCTCGAGTATATTGAACAGCGTAAGCAGGCGAAGCTTGAGCCCTTGCAAAAGGCGCGCGATAAGGCCTTAAAAGCCGCCGCCAGCCAAGAGCAAGAGGCGATCGCCAATGCCGATTATGCGGAACAAGCGGCGCCGATCGAAGCGAAGTTTGAGCCAATTCATTGGATCACCGACGCCGCAACGCGAGCCAAGCAAGTTAGCCTCGCCACGCATTGCCCCAAATTTGTTCATAGCGATGCCAGAGCGAGCAGCATGCTAGTCACTGAGATCGATAAGAGCGAGTCTCGCTACCTCACCAGCTATTCGCTGACCGAGAAAGCCATTGATGCGGTCGGCAATGCGGCTGCGTTGGATGTGGCGCGTTTTTTAAAAATCACTGTGGAAGGGGAGTCACTCATTTCTCAGTTACAAGCCGGCCATATCAACGCACTTAAGCCACTCACTGATGACGCTAACTTGCTAGAGACTTGGCGTGCGGGCTTTTCACTGGCACTGGGTGACCAAGTGCTATCGGCTCATAACTTGATTAAACAGACCTACTTTCCGGTGAATGAAGGTGAGTACTACCTGCTTTGCCCGCTATATTCATCGAACCTTGCGCACACCCTGTACACCAAGGTGCGCGCTACGCGGTATGGCGAGAAAGTGAAAGCGATTCGTGAGGCAAAGAACAAACAGCATTATCACCCAGAGCGGTTAGAAGCCTTTCCGCGTACTGTGAAACAAACCTTTGGCGGCTCTAAACCGCAAAACGTGTCACAACTGAATAGTGAGCGTCATGGCGAGGGCTTTTTGCTCAATGCCGCGCCGCCAAGCTATCAGCAGCAGCCGGAGGATCCAAGCAAGCAAACCAGCATCTTCAACCGCCGTTTAGCCTACCAAACCAGCCATTTAATCCACGACTTTCGTAGCTTTTTGGCGAGTTTAACCGAACGGGACCGCAACTTTGCCACCCGTTATCGGCGCGATCATGACTTTATTCTGCCACTCACTGACCTGGTGTTTGACTATGCCGCGCGGGTTCAGCAGCAAGTTCCAGCCGGTTGGAGTCAAGGCACTGATGATCAAGCATGCCGACTAAAACGTGAACATGCACTTTGGCTGGATGTGTACAACCCCGACGGTCAATTTCAGCGAGAGCGTGACGCACAAGCGTGGTTGGACACTGTCGCCTCTGATTTTGCTGCTTGGCTACTGCGCCAGCTAGAGGACAAACAACACTATCTGCTTGGTGATACGGAATTTGATTACATCCGCAAAGTGTTCCTAACCCAGCTAAAAGCGTTTGAGCGCGACACGCCTCAATTTGAGGAGATCCGATAATGGCACAGTATCTATTGCTTAAGCACATTGAGGTGCAAAACGCGAATGCGATCGCGGGGCTGACTTATGGTTTTCCGGCGATCACGCACTTTCTTGGTTTTGCCCATGCGCTATCACGTCAACTCCCTGATGCGATGGGATTGCGTTTGGGTGGCGTGACTGTGGTGAGCCACAAAAACAATGTTCATGCACGGCAGCCCACAGGGTGGGGCGACTATGTTTTTGCCTTAACGCGCAATCCGGTGACTGCTAAAGGCGAGACGGCATCGATCAATGAAGAGGGACGCATGAACATGCAAGTCTCTTTGCTGATTGAGGTTGACGGACTGATTGCCGGTGATAAAGCCGCCGCCGCAAAGTTGATCGCGGAAGTGAAAGATTTGGCGCCTCAGCGACGGCTCGCAGGTGGACAGATCTTAACCATTGGTGAGGTTGAACTGCTCGCAGATGCAAGTATGCAGAAAAAAGCGTTGCGCCGTCTCATGCCGGGCTTTGTCCTTTGTGATAGACATGATTATCTCGCTCAACATCATCAACAGCTATTGCAACACAATGCGCAGGCCAGCTTATTTGATGCTTGGTGTGAGTTTGCCATGTTGACGTACCAAGCCGTCGCCGATAATGAAAGCGCACCTGACGACGATAACCAACCCGTTTCGGCACAATGGCAGCGCGTAGCCAAACCCAAGCCTGGATATTTAGTGCCGATCATGACGGGCTACCGCGCAATTTCCCCCTGTTATGCCGCAGGCGAGGTCGCCAGTGTGCGCGATCCGGATGTGCCGGTAAGCTTTGTGGAAGCAGCATACAGCGTGGGAGAGTGGCGCAGCGTACATCGTCTCACCGATATCGACGAGGCATGCTGGCGTTATCACGGTGATTACCCTTGGTACCTTGCCCGCGTGACGGCAGCAACGCATGACGAACCCATTGAACCTGACGTTGTGCCCACAACCGATGACGATACTGACTTTGACCCCGACTTTTTGTAATTAAGGAGATTTCATCATGGCTGATAAAAAACTGACTACCCCTTCCGTGCTTGCCTTTGAAGCGAAACTGGTGCCTTCGGATGCACTAATGTATGCCGGCAACTGGGAAAAAGGCGATTGGCAACCCATTCAAGTGGGCGAAAAATCAGTGCGAGGCACTATCTCCAACCGCTTAAAAGCGGCCACCGCCAATGATCCCGCTAAGCTAGATGCGGAAGTATCTAAAGCGAACTTACAAACGGTCGATGTTGCGGCACTACCGCATGATGCCGATACGCTCAAAGTGACGTTCTCACTGCGTGTGCTCAGCGGACTACATGTACCGTCAACCTGTAACAATCCGGACTATCAGCAAGCGTTGGCTGATAAAGTGCGTGACTATCAATCAGAAACCGGTTTTAAAGAGCTGGCGCAACGTTACGCACACAACATTGCCAATGGGCGTTTTTTGTGGCGCAACCGTGTCGGTGCCGAGCAAGTTAAGGTGGTGGTCACCGCAGGCGAGAAGCAATTTAACTTTGATAGCTACGAATTTAGCTTGCACGATTTTGACGCGCACCCGGATGTCACCGCGCTGGCAGAGGTGATCCAATATGGCCTGACAGAAGCGCATGCGCTTATCCATGTTGAAGCCTACTGCCAACTGGGCGAAGGGCAAGCGGTCTACCCCTCTCAAGAGCTGGTAATGGGCGGCGGCAAAGGCGACAAAAGTAAATTCTTGTATCAATTAGATGGCCAAGCCGCGATGCACTCACAGAAAATCGGCAACGCGCTGCGCACCATTGATACTTGGCACCCTGCTTATGACGAAGTCGGCGCAATTGCCATCGAACCCTATGGATCGGTAACTAACCGCGGGGCGGCGTATCGTCAGCCAAAAGAAAAGAACGACTTTTACAACTTGCTCGATGGATGGATGTTAAAAGACAAAACCCCAACGCTTGAACAGCAGCATTACATTATGGCGATGCTGATCCGCGGCGGCGTGTTTGGCGCATAAGGAGGCACAATGCAGTATTACATTGATATCACCTTGTTGCCCGACACCGATATTTCGGCAGATTTTCTCTGGCATAAGGTGTTTCAGCAAGTGCACATTGCCTTAGCAGAAAACAAAATCGGGCCGAATCAGTCAGCCATTGCGGTGGGGTTTCCGGACTATCGCCAAGGTGATTTCCCACTCGGCCACCGATTGCGCTTGTTTGCGCAAACCAAGGCAGCGTTTGAGCAGTTAAATATTCATCGGTGGCTGTCTCGCTTGACCGATTATGTACATATCAAAGCGGTTAAGCCGGTGCCAGAAGGGGTGCAAGACTATGCCTACTTTAAACGTTGGAACTACAAATCGCCGCAGCGACTGTATAAAAACCTCGATCGGCGCGCGGCCGCGATTGCCAGCAAAAATGGTTACGATGAGGCGGAAGTAAAGCGTCGTTTGTTGGAAAACATTAAAACGGACGACAAACGCTGGTCGCTGCCTTTTATTCAAGTCACCAGCCTGTCGAGCCAAAAACGAGCAGGGCGTACGGAAGAGTTTGCTTTGTATATCGAGCGGGAGACTACCAAGCAGCCGCCAAACAAGGAACAACCGTTCACCTGTTATGGGCTCAGCCGACGAGAACCCGATCAGCAATCAGCGGTACCGTGTTTTTGAGGGGGAAACCCCTCTTTACCCCTTCTTTTTGGGCTCTTTAAAAATAGAGAGGAAATACAGTTAGTTACGGCAGGCCATTTTTAACAAGGGTAAAAGACGATTTTTATCCTAATGGCCTGTTGTACCTGACGATTATTACGTTATTCTATTGTTCACTGCCGCACAGGCAGCTTAGAAAAACAAAGGCAAGCAGTGCTAGAATGAACATCTGTTCACTGCCGCACAGGCAGCTTAGAAATCGCGCTCAAAGCGCAAAACTGGCGAATAGGCGTTCACTGCCGCACAGGCAGCTTAGAAAGAGACCAACATGCCAGAACGAAACTTAGATCCGTTCACTGCCGCACAGGCAGCTTAGAAAAAATGGATCGCGCTTTGGTTCGTGGTCGTAAGGTTCACTGCCGCACAGGCAGCTTAGAAATTCATCAGTGCTAACGACCAATGATAACACCAGTTCACTGCCGCACAGGCAGCTTAGAAATTAAAAAAGAGCCTTTGCGGCTCTTTTTCTTAGTTCACTGCCGCACAGGCAGCTTAGAAAGGTAAATTGCAGGCTCGCCGCGTCCACATCAAGTTCACTGCCGCACAGGCAGCTTAGAAATCGTTTTACGATCGTTGGCATAACCTGACATTGTTCACTGCCGCACAGGCAGCTTAGAAATTTTTGCCCCGCTATTCCAACTGCTTTTAAACGTTCACTGCCGCACAGGCAGCTTAGAAATTGGTGGCTGTTTCTTGGCTTGATTCGGTTGGGTTCACTGCCGCACAGGCAGCTTAGAAAAAAAAAGCGATGACAATAGGTGCAAGCAAGAAGTTCACTGCCGCACAGGCAGCTTAGAAAATTTTGCCTATCTCGGCAATATGGCGTTGCCAGTTCACTGCCGCACAGGCAGCTTAGAAATCAAGCTTGGCCTGATACTCAGATAGCTGCTTGTTCACTGCCGCACAGGCAGCTTAGAAACAGCAGTAGTTATAAAATAAGTGTATCTCTATGTTCACTGCCGCACAGGCAGCTTAGAAATCTTAGCTATTTAACAATTGTTTGAAAAGCTCGTTCACTGCCGCACAGGCAGCTTAGAAATTTCTTAGTTGAAGAAGAGCAATAAAGCTCCAGTTCACTGCCGCACAGGCAGCTTAGAAAACGATAAAAAATATCAGGGCGTGAATATACTTGTTCACTGCCGCACAGGCAGCTTAGAAAGCTAGACAAAAACGGCGAGGTGCATGTGGAATGTTCACTGCCGCACAGGCAGCTTAGAAAATCAGCTGCTGCCAGTCCTTGTATGTGGACGTGTTCACTGCCGCACAGGCAGCTTAGAAAATGACGCCGAATTTTTGCAAACGTCTGATGAAGTTCACTGCCGCACAGGCAGCTTAGGTGGCAGAAAGATGCTCGAAGTTAGCTGGCGAAAGGTTCACTGCCGCACAGGCAGCTTAGGTGACACAAGCGCCGCTACGGTGTTGGATATGTGAAAATTGCCAACGGGCGCCTGTCACGATCGAGGTCAATCGTTGGCCTCA
>NZ_PXUD01000011.1:0-86023 GCF_003390965.1 Salinivibrio sp. HTSP | reverse complement strand
GATCAAAGGTCTAGCTCGAAAGCTAGACCTTTGTCAGCAGTCTGAAACCGACGCCTTGATGGCGTCGGTTTGCATGTTACGTATCGAATTCGACAGGTGTGAAAGTCAATTACTTACGGCGGCAGAACTCCGCAATCACAAACAGGGTTTGGCCGTTTACTTTACCCTGTACATGGGTCGGTTCGTCGGTCAAGTTAATGCCGCGGATCACCGTGCCTTGTTTGATCACTTGGCTTGAGCCTTTAACGGGCAAATCTTTAATCACGGTCACGTCGTCGCCTTTTTGCAGTGCGACGCCGTTAGCGTCCAATACTTTGACTTCTTCGATATCTTGCCCCGTTTCTGCCCACTTACGGACATCGTCTTCCATGTACATCATGTCGAGATTATCTTGCGCCCAGCTTTCACTAGAAAGACGAGAAAGTTGGCGATAGGCAACCACTTGAACCGCAGGCTCTTGGCTCCACATGCTCTCGCTTAGACAACGCCAGTGGTTCACATCGATATTGTCTGGATGTTGAAGCTGATCGTGACACGTGCCACAAACCAATACGCAACTGTTTGCTGTGGTGTCGGGCGAGTAAGGGACGTCATACACAGATAAGTTGTCTTGGCTGGCGCATAGTTCACATTGGCCGCCACTGCGCGCCTGAAGCGTTTGTTCAATACTCATGTTTTATCTCACAACGGGCAGGAATGTCCCTGCATTAACAATGAGGCAGAGTGTAATCGCTGACATAAATTCTTACAAGTTATAAGGGATTGAATCAGCGAATAGAGTGGCTATATATGTTGAGTAACGCAAATACAAAAATGCCACGCAAACGCGTGGCATTGTCTCAATCAAGGTTATGTAACGTTAGGCGTTAGCCGTGTCTTGCTTTACCACTTCATGGTGATCGAAAACACTTTTATCTTGGCCACCGGTTAAACGCGAGGTGAGAGTGCCGGCTGTCATTGAGCCACTCACATTCACAGCAGTACGGCCCATATCAATCAAGGGTTCGATAGAAATCAGCAAGCCGGCAAGCGCAACAGGCATATCCAATGCAGAGAGCACGATCAGTGCCGCAAAGGTGGCGCCGCCGCCTACACCTGCAATACCGAATGAGCTTACAGTGACAATCGCAACCAAGGTGGCGATAAAGCCCGGGTCGAGTGGGTTAATACCAATGGTGGGCGCAATCATGACCGCTAGCATGGCTGGATACAGGCCGGCACAACCATTTTGACCCATGGTGGCACCAAATGAGGCGGAGAAGTTGGCGCTGGCCGGATCATTGCCCAAGTTCTTCATTTGCGAGTCGATATTAAGAGGAATCGTGGCAGCACTTGAACGAGACGTAAAGGCAAACGTCAGCACTGGGAGCACTTTTTTCAGATATTGAATCGGGCTCATGCCGACAAGGCCAATCAATACCAGATGCATCACCAGAATAGCACCTAAGCCTACATAAGAGGCAACCACAAAGTTCGCCAGCTCAAGAATTTCGCTCACGTTTGAGCCAGCCACCACTTTGGTCATTAGAGCCAAAATACCGTAGGGAGTGAGGCCGATGATCATTCGTACGAGCGTGCGCACTAATTCCTGAGCCACATCCATAAAGCGCTCAAAACGCTCACCAAGCTCAGGCTGAGTGCGAGACAAGGTCACACCGGCTATACCGACAAGGGCAGAAAAAATCACCACAGCGATGGTCGAGGTTGGACGGCTACCGGCCAAATCTGCAAATGGGTTTTGTGGGAAGAAAGAGATAAACATATCAGCCAAAGATAAGTCTTCGACTGAGCCCAAGCGTTGCTCTAGAGCGGCCCCACGTGCCATCTCTCGTGCACCTTGCACGATATCTTGCGCAGACAATCCAAATAGACTGCTGACGAACACGCCAATGAGCGCGGAAGCAGCGGTGGTGGCAAGTAAAATGCCGATGTTTAAGCTAGAGATTTTGCCTAGAGAACCTGAGTCTTTCACTTTCAAAATCGCGCCAATAATCGACACGGTGATCAACGGCATGATGATCATTTTGAGTAGGCTGACATAACCGGAGCCGACGATATTGATGTAGTTAATGGTTTCGCGCGTGATTGCGCCGTCAGCACCGTATAACGCTTGCAGCGCAGCACCGAACGCAACTCCCATGCCGAGGCCGGTAAACACGCGTGTGGATAAGGATTTTTGTTGCTTGTGCAATTTGACAAGCATCGCCAGCAGCAGCGCAAAAGCAATCAGGTTTAAAAGGATAACTGTCATAATCGGCGTTCCAACCTAGAGAATTATAATGATTTGAGTGCCTAACCCCGTTTAAACGTATTAAAGAGTTAGTGATTGGTTGGCATCATATGCCGGAAGGTGCATGCAATGAAGACCTATGTCACATTACTACTAGATAAAAAAAGCACTTGTTAAAACTAAAAAGAATATGGAATGTGGTTTCAGCAATTTTTGTCGATAAATTGCGCAACCTCATGAAAATGCGCTTTCTTACACACCTTACGGTGGTGGAGAAGGCAAACAGATCCACATATCGACTGGATAAAAACGAACGTTCGTACTATTAATGGATAGACGGTTGCGGTAAGGTAATAAACGTTGACTGCCAAGGTGTCCTGGCGTAGTCATTTGGTTTTTAGCAATCCGTTTTTTGAAGGTTTAATGAGATGGGCGTATCTAGTGAACCGACGTACTCGCTCTCGAAACGTGAGCAAACCAGGTTGCGTATTCTCGAAGCCGCGTTTGAGTCAGCCAGCGTGTATGGATTGGAAAGCTTGACGATTGGTAGCTTGGCGCGTGACGTGAAAATGTCAAAAAGTGGTCTGTTTGCCCATTTCAACTCGCGAGAAAACTTGCAGATTGCGGTGGTGCATTTTGCCGGTGAGCGTTTTATCGAGCGGGTGATTAGCCCGAGTCGAGAAGCCGACCACGCGAGTATTGAAGCCAAATTACAACACTTGCTGCGAAATTGGATGGGCTGGCATCAGCACTTTCAGGGTCAGTGCTTATTTTTAGATGCGTGGCATGAGCAGCGTGCGAGCAATGATCCCATCCATCAGGCGTTGCAGCGCGTCACCCGTCAATGGCTTGACTACCTGGCCGCACAGTTTGAAAAGGGCAAGCAAGCCGGCGAATTTCGCGCCGACCTTGATACCTGGCAAGCTGTCTATCAGTTGTATGGGCACTATTTGAGTAGCCAGTTATTTCTTCGTTTGTCACTCGAATCGCCGGAAGGGACACGCTTTTGGCATGGTGTCGAGCAGTTGCTCGCGCAAAGCCGCCGCGAATGTTCCCGATAAGAATGAACATTGTGTCGGTATCGAACCAACGATATTTTTCAGTATAAAAACGAACACTCGTTCGATTTTAAGGATTCAATGACCATGAGTAAAAAAGTGTATTTTTCAACGCCGGGCCGCTTTAGCGCCAAACGTTCTCTCGTGGGGGCGGTGAGCCGGTGTCATCACCGCTTGGCACCTCGTCATGCTAAAAAAGTCGCACGAAAACTCTTTCTCACCCCAACACGCAGTCCTATGGTGAACGCAGAGCCTGAAGGCGTGGTGCGCTCTCGAGTGCAAAGCCAAGAAGGAGAGCTACAAATGTATAGCCTTGGCGCTGGGCCAACCTGGTTGCTGACGCATGGTTGGTCGGGATCCGCCAGTCAGTTCTTTCCACTCATGGCACATATCGCGTCACTAGGCTTTCGTACGGTCGCATTTGATCATCCAGCACACGGTCAAAGTGGCGGGGAAGAAAGCCACATTCCCGGCTTTGTGCAGGCGATCAATGATGTACTAGATCAAGTCGATAATGTGTCTGGGGTGATTGCGCATAGTATGGGCGCTGCCGCGGTGTTGGAAAGCGAGCACCCTCAGGTGGATGATTTACCGCTCTTTTTGGTCGCGCCTGTGCTGAATTATCGCGAGAATTTATATGCCACAGTCCGAAAATCGGGGTATTCACTGAAGCTGTTTGATGAAATTGTCCAAGAAGTGGGTGAGCAGCACGGTTATCCAATCGAGACCATTGAGCCGCTAGAAAAATTGTCGCGCCGCCGCCATCCGGTGGTGATTGCCCACGACAAAAATGATCGTTTTGCCTCCTTTGCCGTCACCGAAAAAGCCACTGACTACCCGCATGTGACTGTGCTAGCCACCGAAGGGTTAGGGCATGGGCGTATTCTGACCAGTGACGTCGCCATGCAGGCATTTACCGACTTAGCGGCGAAGATGAACCCCGCGGTACAAAGTGTTGAAGCACAAACTGAGAATAAAAAGGCATCGGCCTAAGCCGATGCCTTTGCAGGGTTCGCCATTACTCGCCGGCGATGGATAAGCGGGCAAAGCGGATGCGTGGCGCGAAGAAGGCGCCATCATAGTTGGGTAACACGGTATTGCCGATAGCATCTATCTCATTGAGCATGGTATAGAAATTACCAGCCACCGTTATCCCGCGAACCGGACGAACGCGTTTTCCCTCTCGGCAAACAAACCCACTTGCACCGAAAGAGAAATCGCCACTGATGGCATTCGCGCCTGAATGCACACCTTGTAGTGACACCAACTCAAGGTATTCACCGGCATGCACGTCCGCATCACTGTGTTGACCTGCGGCAATCACATCATGACGAGAAGTGACATCCAAACCGCCTTTGGGGCTGCGGCCTGCGTTAGCCGTATGGGGGACACCAAAATGCTGCGCTGTGGCGCTGTTATGTAAAAAGCCGACTAAGACGCCGTTTTCAATCAAAGGCGTGTCGGCGGTGGCAAAGCCTTCGCTATCAAACGCTTTAATACGCATCCCGCCATCAAGCCTTGCCACATCGGTGATGGTGAGTGCCGTATCCGCAACGGGCTTGCCGACTTTTTCACGCCACGGGTTGGTGCCGCGCTTGGCGGCATCGCCGGAGAAACAGCTGCCAAAGGCGCCCAGCAATTCGCTGAGACAATCATGCTCAAAAATCACCGGATACGAACCGGTTTTCACTGGGCCACCCTCAAGCAAGGCGTCAGCGGTTTGGTAGGCCAGTTGGGTCGCATGGGCGAGATCTAGGTCAGCAAAGCGGCGTGATACTGACGCGCCGAGATGCATCGCTTGCTTACCGTCGTGATTGAGCAGTGCTGCGGTGTAGCAACTAAAGCGACGCTCACTGTGATAGCAGCGCGTGCCTAGAGTATTGGCAAGCAACTGATATTGGGTTTGCTCACTGTACCCATTGTAGGGGGCACCCGTTGCGCGGGGTTGGCTAACCACATCTTGCTCAAGGGCAAGCGCTAAGGCGATCTTGTCTTCAATCGGGGTGCTATCTGCTTGCAGTAAACTAGGATCTTGCTGATCAATGTGCTGCTCCTCAGCGCGAATTTGCTGATCGGGCTCTGCTTTGGTAAAGCTTGCGTTAGTCAGTGCGGCGTTCACCATGCTGGCTAAACTGTCGCTATCTAGCGATTCTGAATAGCTGGTGGCAACTTGATCCCCTTTGATGACACGTACGCCAATTACTTGACCGGCGGTGACTTTGTGCTCGGAGAGATCGCCTTGGTCGGCTTTGAGTGACAAGCTTTCGCTGGCGTTGGCAATCACGTCTGCTTGCGCCCCTTGCTGTTTCACCAAGCTGAGGACCTGATCGACGGCATCGCTTAGGGTTGCTTTAATGGTTGGCTCACTCATGCGTTACCGCCTCCTACTAGGATGTTATCGACTTTCAATGCAGGTTGACCCACGGTGGTGGGGACGGCGCCGCTCACCGAACCACACATGCCGGCGGCAAGAGCAAGATCTTTGCCGACCATGCTGATTTCTTTAAGCACCTTAGGCCCCGTACTGATTAAGGTGGCAGATTTGAGTGGCGCGGTGATTTGGCCATCTTCTACCAAATAGGCTTCTTGCACCGCAAAGTTAAACTCGCCGGTGCCGGGCTGTACTGAGCCACCCCCCATTTTCTTGGCATAGATGCCACGCTCCATCGAGCCAATCATGGCGTCTAAGCTGTCGTTACCGGGCTCAATAAAGGTGTTTCGCATCCGCGAGGTCGGTGCGAATTTATAAGACTCACGTCGGCCAGAGCCGGTGCGCGCATAACCGGTTTTCAGGCTACCCATGTGATCGACCATAAACGAGGTGAGCTTACCGTCTTTGATCAACTGAGTATGCTGGGTTTCCATGCCTTCATCATCGATGTTGATTGAGCCCCACGCATTCGCTAAGGTGCCATCGTCCACCGCACTCACCACTGGGCTGGCAATCATTTCGCCCATTTGGTCATGGAAAACGGAGGCCTGTTTCGCCACAGAGGTGGTTTCTAACAAGTGGCCACAGGCTTCGTGGAAAATCACGCCACCGAAACCGTTGCCAATCACCACCGGCATTTCGCCCGATGGACAGGCTTGGGCCCCAAGCTTAACCAGCGCCTGTCGTGCCACACGCTCGCCCATCTCAACCGGATCGATATCTTGGTGGAATTCCCAGCCTGTGAGCGCACCGGGAGCATCAAAGCCCGTTGACTGCTCTTCACCGTTCGTGGCGACCGCTGTAGCGGCAATACGGGTGTAGTGGCGGGTATCTGTGACATGAAGGCCATGAGAGTTAAAAATCTCGACTTGTTGCTCACGTTGGCCGACACGACCAATAATTTGGGCAATTTTATCGCTCTCGGCACGAATACGCGCATCCACTTGGCGTAAGAATGCCACCTTATCGGCCACATGTTGATCCGACGATAACGGCTCAGACACGGGGTGCTTGTCATTTAAATGGGATAAATTGAGCGGCCCAGCGGTGGCAATTTGATCGCGCTTGTCGCGCGCGCACAGCAAGCTGGTGACTTTTTTCAATTGTTCTTCATCGCGGCTGTTGGTATAGCCATAAAGCACTTTATGACCGAAGAACAACCGGATACCAATACCAAAATCAATCCCTGAGCTCACTTTATCCACCTCACCAGACAACAGCTCCACGTTGCCTGAGTGATGGCGTTCGACAAAGAGTTCGACGAAATCCGCGCCTAAAAACAGAGCATGGTCAATCACCGACTTTGCCGTTGATGGATTCAGCATACTTCCTCCTAAGAAGTGTGTTAGCGAACCTCTTATTCTACCAAGCTTTTATTGGTAATGATCACCACTTGCAGTGAGTGCATGATATTTCATCATTTTTTGTGCCATTCACTGAGCTGCACATGGACACGTTCCATGTGCGTGACCAAAAGGCGACGCGTGTGGCGCAATCCGTTACACTACGCCGATACAAGTAACGAGCGGATAGAATCATGAGTCAGATCGCAGCCAACATTATCACTGGGTTTCTTGGCGTGGGGAAAACCACGGCGATTCGTCATTTATTAGCGAATAAACCCGAGCATGAGCGTTGGGCTATCTTGGTGAACGAGTTTGGAGAGGTGGGTGTCGATGGCGCTATTCTCTCTGAACAAGGCGCGCTGGTAAAGGAAGTGCCGGGCGGATGCATGTGTTGTGTGGCTGGCTTACCCATGACGGTGGGGCTCAATACCTTGCTCGCCGAGCAGCCGGATCGGATTTTGATTGAGCCGACGGGACTGGGTCATCCTAAAGACATTATCGGTAAGCTGACTCAGCCGCCTTTCGATACCACCTTGTCGCTGGGCGCGACCATTACTTTGGTGGATCCGCGCTGTATTGATGATGTGCGCTATCGTGAAAATCAAAACTTTCATGATCAAATCGCGCTCGCGGATGTGGTGGTGGCCAACAAGCTTGACCAGTGTAGTGAGGCGCAAATCGCCACCTTTTATGATTATGTCGCCGCGTTTGATGGCGAGAAAAGCTTGGTCACCGGCGTTGAACAGGGCGCGCTCGAGACCGCGTGGCTTGCGTTACCGCGTCACGCTCGTCAAGCGCACTATCATCACCATCACAATGATGCCGAGCCCATGACCACGTTAGCACTGGGTCCGGACGATACCTATACCCGCAAAGAGAACCAAGGGCAGGGCTATGTCAGCTGCGGCTGGTTGTTTGCCGCGCACTGTTGCTTTCCGTTTGATGCTTTATACGGGCTATTGAGCAACATCAACGCCCAACGGATTAAAGCAGTGGTCAATACTGACGAGGGTTTTTACGCGTTTAACGTCGCCAATCAGGTGGTTACTGTGACGCCTATGTCGATTGAATACGCCGAGTCGCGCATCGAAGTGATCGATACCGACGCCTTACCGTGGGATGAGCTGGAGTCGATCCTGCTTTCTTTTCTGACCCCGTCCTAATAAAGGATATAAACAGATCTTGCCAGCGGTGCGTCCGTGCCCGCTAAAAAAACCGGCCCAAGTGGCCGGTTTGGTGTGTGTCGCGTGCTCGTCGCGTCTAGCTAGCATATTTGGCGGTAAGCACCTGCCAGCTGCGTTTTTGTTGCTGAAAACGCACCTTTAAATCTTGGTATTGCTGGGTTAGCTCGGCGTTTTCGACTTTTTCGCGCAGCTTGTCACGCTCGAGCGCTAACAGCTGTTTTTTCAGTGTGTAGTAGTCCGCCATTTTGGCGACCAAGGCATCATACTCTTGTTGCAAGATTTGCAGACGATGCGACGCGTGTGGCTTGTCACTAAGCTGTTGCGTGATGCGCTGCAATTGCATGGTCGCACGCGCTTTTTCAATCTTCTCTTCGGGGGTCACGCGCAGCTTTTCCGCGAGACCCAGCCAAGACGCGGTTTTGATCAGCCATTTGGTAGGATCAAATTGCCACCAGCGAATGCCATTGCGGTAGTCGTTCTCAAAAATGTGGTGAAAATTGTGGTAGCCCTCGCCAAAGGTCATCAAGGCAAGCACACCATTATCCCGCGCGGTGTTTTTATCGGTATACGGCTGGTTGCCCCACACATGCGCCAGCGAGTTAATGAAAAAGGTGGTGTGATGGCTAAGTACTAGCCGAGTAAAGCCGACCAGTAAAATCGCGCCCCAAACATCGCCATGGAGCAAACCAAAGGCGATGGGGAAGCCAAAGTTGGTTGCTAGTGTTAGCGCAAGGTAGTGCTTGTGTTGCCACATCACGATCTTGTCTTTTTGCAGATCGCGGCAGTTGCTGTAATCGCCGTAACGGTTGGGGTGGTATTCACGCAGCATCCAGCCAAGGTGTGAGAACCAAAAGCCGCGTTTGGCCGAGTACGGGTCAACATCGTTGTCATCGACATGGCGATGGTGAATGCGGTGATCCGACGACCAATGAAGCGCACTGTTTTGCAGTGCAAATGCCCCACCAATGGCGAAGATAAAGCGCAGCACCGGATGGGCTTGATAGGTTTTGTGGGCCCACAACCGGTGATAGCCGGCGGTGATCGACAGGCCACAAAAGCTAAACGCAACAATCAGCGCGGTAATTTGCACCCAATCAAAGCCGTGATGCCACGCCCACAATGGTGTTCCTATCACTGCAATCAAAAACGTGAGGGTAAACACGCTAATGTTTAACCAGATTAAGCGTGGTTTCTGAGGGGGAGAGGTTGAAGCCTTGGTATCCATAACTCGTTATCTTCATTTAAGCGTACACTTGTACGCTAGAATAGATGCGTGCTATCGCTTGGTCAAGCATCCACCGTCGCCTTTGTGGGCAAAAGTGTTTCAGGGTTTGTCCCGGCTTGCCAAGTCAATGGAAGCGCTCTACTTTTTAACATCACCCAAAGGGGTCATGTCTTTAATGGCCGACGCTTCCGAACGGTATAGTTTTCCGCTCTGATGTCGATACCATAATAGATGCCTGAGCACGTATTGATATCTGTGAACGATTAACACAAGGTTAGGAAACGATGATGTCCTATCCGGCTATTCCACATTTTGTCAAAGCGATGGGCCACCGCGTGGTGAGCTACATCCTGAATGTGACAGAAGCGGAAGGCCGCTTAATTTTGATGCAAAAACTGGGCTTGAGCCGGATTCAGCGCGACACACTCAATCAATATATTGAGCTTTGTCGCCACTTACGTGTGTCTGCAGTGGAGCAAGGAGAAAGTGAACAGTCCTTCTTCTATCGGTTGCCGCACGTGATGCAAAATGGACGCCACGTCTTTAATGTCTGGCGTGCGCAGCAGGGGGGTGAGCTGGCGACGCGAATTAATAGTTCGGACCCTTTAACCAGTGCGTTTTGCCAACTGGCGGGTGAACTTTATCCTTTATTTTTGATTAAAGCGGGACAGCGGCCGCACCTTTTTTACCGAGGAGCTGGTTATCTCACCGCGGCGATTGAGCAGTTCCCGGTCAGTAAGCAGGTTCAAAAACGTATGGCCGCTGACCCTGCTCTGTCTCGCTTATTCACAACGTCGGGGAAAGAGCCGCAGCAAACCTGCGGCGACTACAAAGATGCCAGTGGCCACCGCGGCGTGGTTAGTTTGGCTAGTTTACCCGTGTCGATTCTGGTTAATAGCTATGACTTGATGCGCATTCGCGGGGTTGTTAGCCCTGATACGTTCGTGGAAACCGTGCAAGAAATGCTGGAGATGGCACGTAGCTTAGCTGATGGCGAAGTTGCTCATATTCCGATGTTTGTGGGCTTTCGCAATGCGGCACTCACCAATTTGGCTGAATTGGATACGAAATGGGGCAGTGTGCGCCGCTATACCCCTGGGATTGCGGAATATGTTCTACAGGCGGCGCGTCTAATGGCCAAACGTCGCGATAACGGGTTCATGCTCGAGTCGGGTTATGCGTTTGCGATTAACTTTGGTGATTTTTTAGAGGACGATGATTGGCCTGAAGAGGTATTAGATGCCGAGACGGAACAACAAACCACTGAGCTGAATATTGTTTTGTGTATGGCGCTTTGCTATCTCGCGGAGCATAAGGCTTTTGTTGCTCCCGAATGGG
This sequence comes from Salinivibrio sp. HTSP, assembly GCF_003390965.1. NCBI lineage: Bacteria > Pseudomonadati > Pseudomonadota > Gammaproteobacteria > Vibrionales > Vibrionaceae > Salinivibrio > Salinivibrio sp. HTSP. The sequence goes on along the minus strand of NZ_PXUD01000011.1, from coordinate 75,211 downwards.
TGTGGCGCATCGATCCTTTCTCGCTTGATAATCGGCGCCAAGACTTTGGTTCGGTAGCAGAAACGGACGACCCGGTGGCGATCAGTGAGACAGACTTAGTTGATATTGAACGCTGGAGTATGCTGGTGGATGACACCGACTCGCGTGGTATTCGCTTGGCTATGTCTCGTCTTTATAACGCGGCGAAAAAGCCAGATACACAAGACGCATTGGTGGATGTGATTATTGCGCTGAGAAATATTTTTGCCGCGAGTGAAGATATCACCCCGATAAAAAAGGCCTTGAGCCATATCCTTGCGCCAGAGAGAGACATTACTATGGTCGATAGGTTTGCCGAGGATTGGCAAGCGTTAATCACGGGTGAATTTGACGACTCGCCTGAGATCATCAGCGAAAAAGTGTACCAATGCGTTCAGCTTTGTTTGACATGTTTGCATTATTTTTACTTGCATGCTCCCAACCTGATCAGTCGCTCAGATCGCCTTACTCATTTATGCCAAAGATAAAAGTAGCCTCCTGATATCAAAAGAATCATCGCATTTTGACTGGTTTGCCCTCATTCCTCGCTATCTTGGTTTATGCTTACAGTGTTAACCCAGCCACACTCTCAGCAAAGAAGTCGGAAAGGAGAGGCTTTTGACCACACAAATACTGATCACTGACGATTCTGCGCTTGCGCGCAAGCAGCTAGCGCGAACACTCCCCGATGATTTGGACGCCGATGTACATTTTGCCGAAAATGGTAACGTGGCGTTGGACGTCTTAAGTAGTCAGCCGATCGACATCATGTTTCTTGATTTGACGATGCCGGAACTTGATGGATACCAAACGCTCGAAGCAATGCAAGAAGCCGGGATGACGGTGCCTGTCGTGGTGGTCTCAGGCGACATTCAGCCGCTTGCTCAGCAGCAGGTGCTGGAGCGGGGAGCGAAAGACTTTGTTAAAAAGCCCATCAGTCGTGAGCGCGTCGACGCATTAATCAAAGCGTATTTATCTACTGCCTCTGCGTCAGAGACCAAGCGTTCACACGCGCCAACAGAAAAACTCAGTCGCCGAGATATTTACATGGAAGTGGTGAATATTGCCATGGGGCAGGCAGCAGATAAACTTGCCCGACATTGTGGGGTGTTCGTCCACATGCCGCTACCACAGGTGAACGTGTTTGAAGTGACTGAGCTGACCATGACCATTCGTCACTTGGCACAGTCAGATACCATGAACGGTGTGTGTCAGGGCTTTAGTGGGGAAGGGATCGCTGGCGAAGCACTGATGCTGATCAGTGATTCCAGTATTACCGAGATGGTGAAATTGCTGGACTATCCCGAGGATGGGTCGGTCGACAACGAGCTCGAATTGCTGGTAGATATTAGCAATATTCTGATTAGTGCCTTTTTAAAGGGCTTAGGCGATCAAGGCGCGTTAGAGTTTTCGCAAAGCTATCCGGCGCTCTTGGGTCAGCACGCTGAAGTGGATCAGTTGATAGCGGCGATGAAAGGGTCTTGGAAACGCACAGTAACCATTGAGGTGAGCTATCAGATAGACGGAACAGATATAAAATGCGATTTGTTACTATTGCTACTGGATGAGTCTTTGCCGCTGCTCGATGCGAAGTTGGCCTACCTAATGGATGAGGAGTAATGCGATGAGCACAGATGATTTTGACCAATTCCATTGGATGCTCGACATGGTACAGCACATCGACATGGGATTGATTGTGTTAGACAGAGACTTCCACATCCAAATGTGGAACGGCTTTATGGTCCACCATAGCGGTAAACACGCCAAAGACGTGCAAAATCGCTCGTTATTCGAGGTGTTTCCGGAAATCAATGAGCCTTGGTTTCGTGCCAAGTCGCAACCCGTGTTCGATCTCCGTTGTCGCAGTTTTATTGTCTGGCAGCAACGCCCGTATTTGTTCCGTTGTCGTCATGTTCGCCCGATCACCGGTCAGCTCCCCTTTATGTATCAAAACGTCACCATGCATCCAATGGCGAATACGCGGGGTGAGGTCAATCACATGTTTATCTCCATCCAGGATGTGACCAATGAGGCGTTGGCGAGCCAAACGCCGCGTGCCACAGCACCATCACAACAAGCCGCGCAAAAATAAGCATCTCAAAATAGCCAACCGTGAGTGTCTAGAGTGATTGTTTCCCGCGGTTGTTGCTGGTAGTTGCATGATTATCAGGGTCACAGACGGCATAAGTGCCGCCTTTTAGCGATTTCTTCGCATAATACATGGCGGCGTCGGAGCAGTTAAGAAGTTGCTCAACCGACTCGCCGTGTTCCGGGTAGCACGCTATACCAATACTGGCTGATAGATGCGCCTGTTGCTGCTCATCCACCTTGAACGGCTGATTGAGGCAGGCGATGATTTTCTTGGCGACGCGAGCGGCATCTTTTGAATGGCTGGTGTACTCTAAAATCACCGCGAACTCGTCGCCGCCCAGGCGAGCGAGGGTGTCCGAATTACGGATACTCTGTCCCATCCGTTCGGTGGTTTCAATGAGCACACTGTCACCGGCATCATGGCCGTGGGTATCGTTTATTTTCTTAAAGCCATCGAGATCGATAAACAGTAGGGCAAAATGTGCGCCCTGTTGGCGTGCTTGCGCCAGCACAATATCCGCGCGCTGCTTAAACGCAACGCGGTTGAGGGCACCTGTCAGGGTATCGGTATGCGCCATGTGCTCAAATTGCAGATAAAGACGCTTAGTTTCGTTGATATCTTGGTGCGTGCCCGCCATGCGAATCGGGTTGTGGTCGCGATCCCACTCCATGATTTTGCCTTTTGCCAAAATCCAGACCCAAAAACCCTCTTTATGTAGCATACGAAATTCGCACTCATAAAAAGGGTTAGTGTCGCTGAAGGCGGCATCAAGCTCGTTAGACGCGCGCGCGAAATCGTCGCTATGACAAAGCTTTTCCCAGGTTTCAAAGGAAGCGGGCATTAGCTCGTGCTGTTGATAACCCAAAATTTCTGCCCAGCGCTCGTTAATGACCAGTTCTCCGCTAGGGATATGCCACTCCCAAGTGCCCACATGGGTGCCGCGGATTATTTCATCTAAGCGCTTACGCTCCAATTGCCGCTCATACTCGGTGCGTCGTGATTTAGTGAGCACAAACCACATTGTCGCAAGCCCTGCGCCGAGTACAACGATTATCAAGGATGTAAAAATCAGTTGGTCATTTTTTTGCTTGGCAATTTGCTCGGTCTGTTGTGCCACCATTTGCTCGAGTCGATTTTGATAGTGCCACAATGACTCTTGGGTGGCACGATAATCGCTGATATCGGTGATAATTGAAAAAAGGGTTGGCTCATCGTGGTAGACAATAGGTATCGACGACACCCTCACTGTTTTGGTTGTGCCGTCCGATAGCGTATGACTAAAAATGAAATAGTTTCGATCCTCTAATGCTGCCAGCTTACGTTCTTCAGCGACCGCTTCGGGGGACAGCGCATTAATGCTGGCGATATTCATTTGGCTCAGCGTCTGCTGTGAATACCCGTAAAACTCGCTGGCGGCTGGATTAGCCGCTTTTATCTTACCCGTATCAGGATCAAGGAGCAGCATGACTAATGCATGCTTCTCAAACAGCTGCTCAAAAAGATCGTTTGTCTCTTGTGCCGTTGCGAAGGCAAACGGCACCTGTAACATCAAACAAAACAAGATGAAAAGCGGCTTCATCACGCGTGTCGTCACTCGTCCTCTAATAAAACTTAAGCGTAACATATAGGTTAATTTTTTGTGTGACGACGACGGGCTGTTCTCACGCTATGACGCGCAGCCCGCGTTTGTATGCAGGCTTTGTGATGACGTTCACTTTGTTAAGGAAATGTTTGTTTTTATTGCGTTGATGGCGGTCGCTGACAGTTTGCAGTTAAGCGATGAGGGATATTGGGCAATTGGCTGACGCCCGTTTGTAACGCGTTAATACGGGTATCAGGTGATGGGTGAGTTGAGAGCAACTCCGGAGGTGCGCCCTTGGATGCTTTTGCCATATTTTGCCACAGGGCAACGCTCGCACTTGGGTCGAACCCTGCTTGGTGCATTAATTGCAGGCCAATTTTATCTGACTCTGATTCTTGAGCGCGGTTATAGGGCAGCAAAATACCGACTTGCACGCCAAGCCCTAAACCTGCCATTGCCATGGCGGCATGAGGGCTATCTGATAGAGACATACCAGTAACCGTTAGCCCCAGTGCGGCAAGTTGAGAGCGAGAAAGACGTTCATTACTGTGGTCGGCTAAAACATGACCAATTTCATGACCGATCACCGCGGCTAATTGATCCGGGGTTTGTGCTACATCGAGCAGTCCGGTGTAAACGCCGATTTTGCCGCCGGGAAGGGCAAAGGCGTTGACTTGATCGCTGTCGAATACCACCACTTCCCATTCCGAGAAGTTGGTTTGCGGTGGTACGACTTTTAAGATGGCGTTGGTGACGCATTGCACGTAGGCGTTGATGGCTTGGTCGTCACTGATAGGTTGCGACTTTTTCATCTCCTCAAACGAACGCTGTCCTAGGTTCGCCATGTCATCACCGGAAAAGAGCAATAACTGGTTTCGTCCTGTAGGTGAGTGAGAGCAAGATGAAAGCACGACCATCAGGCATAGAGATAACATGACGGTTTTGGCAGTGCGTAGCATGATCATTTCCTGTATCGTTTTGCGCCACAGTCGCAGTGATTATTAGCAAAGCTATCAGAGTGCTAATGTACTGGCTTCTTGGCTTAACGTCTACTGATGCGCGCAGGCAGCGTTGGGCGCAGCTTGGTAGTCCGCGTTTCGCGCAGCGATTTCGTTTCCATCGGGACAAATGGCAATGGGTGAAAGTATTGTGAGTATTTGGGAAAAAGACATGTCGTTGGTGGGGTTAAATGCCTCTTCAGCCAATACATTGGTCGCGCATTTGGGTATTGAATACACCGCATTTGACGATAACAGCTTAACGGGCACCATGCCGGTGGCCCCGCACACGCATCAGCCGCTGGGTATGCTCCATGGCGGGGCGTCTGTCGTGCTCGCGGAAACATTGGGCTCCTTGGCGGCGAACATGTGTGTGCCGGAAGGAAAGTACTGCGTCGGGTTGGACATCAATGCGAATCATCTGCGTGCGATGCGAGAAGGCACGGTGACTGGCGTGGCGACCCCTGTGCATCTCGGCGCAACTACGCAGGTGTGGAATATCACCATCCAGGATGAACGAGGCCGAGATGTGTGCGTGAGCCGGCTTACGATGGCGGTGCTTAGCGATAAACGCGCCGATAAGCCTTTGGAGGAACGCGCTAATGGTGGTTGATATCGAGCAAGGTAAGTTGATCGTGACCGCCCATGAGGTGGTGATCAAATTGCCCGCAATGAAATTGAGCATGCAGGTGCAATCCGACTCGCTACAGATTATCGCCGACGCCAATGTGCTGGTGGCCGATGCCGGTAATGTCCGTTGGTCACTGCCGTTAAGTGCACAACATATTGCGTTAATTTCAGATATGACGGGCATCCAACCTCAGTAGTCGCCTCACCAACACCGTGCCAGTGGTCACGACCACTGGCACGGTTTGTTTGATGCTGATTGATGCGCCGTTAGCTGTGCGAGGCGGTCACTTCGTAGCTGGTAAACTTGCGCACGTTGATAACGCCCGTATCAAATATCAGATACTGACCTTTAATGCCTTGCAACACTCCACCCACTTCTGGATTTTTATCAAAATTGTGTGAGTTTATCTTGGTAGGGTGTTCAGTGACAGGGTAACTAAAACTCAGGGCATCCAGCTCGGCGGGCAGCACGGCATCGCTACCATATTGCAGGCGAATATCAGCGAGATCTGACTCAATGGCTTGGGTCAGACGTGTTGCTTCGGCATGGAGATCAAGCTGAGCATTATCGCCTTTTAAAAGAGCACGCCAATTGGTTTTATCCGCGACATGTTGCGCCATCGCGACTTCAACTAGCCCGGAAATCTGGCGCGTTTTCACCCGAAACAGAGGGAGCGCTTGCGTGGCACCTTGATCATGCCAACGTGTGGGCATTTGGTTGGCGCGGGTAATCCCCACTTTTAACCCAGACGTGTTGGCAAGATAGACAATATGGTCGGTCATACAAAATTGCTCGCCCCACTCGGGCTCGCGACAGGTACCTTGTGCATAGTGACAGGTTTCCGGTTTCATAATACACATGTCGCAGCGGGCGAGTTTTTTCATGCAGGGGTAGCAGTGACCTTGCGAATAGCTTTTCTTGGTTTTTCGCCCACAGGCATCGCAAAAGATATTGCCAGTGTGGGTCAGGGTTAGTGTTTGTCCAAGGAGAGGGTTGAGATGCAGCTCTTCGTCACCGACACGCAGAAAGTACTGTACCTCTGCGTCGGCTTCTGTGCGCATCTTATCTAAGGTTCCAATCACGACATTGCTCATTCTAGTTTTATTAAGAGCGGCAAGTGTAGCAAATGGGAGAGAGCGGAGTAAGGCAGAGAGGAAAACAGGCAAGCGACAACCTGCCTGTCTCGAAAACGGATTAGCCGAGGCGAGCTTCTAGGCTTTTTTGCGTGTCTGTGGTGTGCTCACGATAAAGCGTCACCGAGACCACTAAGAGATCTTTCTTGGTATCTTCGCTAACCTGATCGATCACGAAATAATCCGCTTCTTCTTTTTCCACCCCGCGTTCGGCCAGGCGTAAGACATCTTCTTGAATATTGCCTTGTATCTCTACGTTGGCCGTTTCTTCAAAGTCGCCAAAATCGAGTGTGGATTTGGCGATAAGTTCAGGTGCGGCAGAGGCGTGGAATGATAAAAAAGAAAGAAAAAAGAGCGCGATAGAAAGACGTTTTTTCATAGTGCATCAGGTATGTGGGTGAATGTACTAACAACCTACTACGGCGCGAGAGTGTAGTTGTCAGCGTGATGTTAGAAACGCAACATCGATGCCTATCGTGTGGCGTCCTCGATGTCGTCGCTAAATACGTCGTTGTCACTGCGCGCATCTTGGCCGTGAAGCACGCCAATATCACCGAGGTAATCGGCTAATAAATCGTCATCGGTCGGGATGACTTGATGTTGTAAGCTATCCATTTTTTCTCCTTGGGTGACTTCAACAGTCCATATGAAGGGAGGCTAACGACCCTTTATGTCATCACCATGACAATGCGCTAGCCTCTCGCAATCTTTTGGGGAGGTCAATCGCTTTTAGCGCTGATTGGCTTTAAACGTCGCCACCACCGGGCAGTGATCGCTAAGTCGATAGTTCATCACCTTGTGATAGGCAAAATGATGCTGAAAGCTGTATTGCCACCGAGAAGCCAGTGATTCAGACACCAAAATATGATCGACCAAACGGCTATACATCACTTGATTCCACGTTTGGGTGCGCCAGTTGTAGCGTCTCGCTTTGCACCGTGCACGCACGCTTTGGGTGACATTAACAATATCGGGTGGGGCGGAGGCATTTTCAAGGAGGGTTTGGCGAAATTGTTGCCAATAGGGATCCTGTTTATCACTGATATGGCGATTGAAGTCGCCAGCAATGAGAATGTTTTTATCTCCATGTTCAAGCACCCAATCGGCTAACACACTGAATTGCTTGCGCAGTTTTTCGCAGCTCCGTGAGGCTTGGGTTTGTTTGAAACACCCAGATTTAAGGTGTATCGATAGAATATGTATTGGTGCTTGATTAGGCGGCGTAACTACTAAATAGGTGCCATATCGCAGTGATGGGACGCCAAAAAAACCCGGCAGCGCGATTTGACGCAGATCGTTAGGATCCTCCACCTTCCAACCTTTGCGCACGGCAATCCCGGTGAGCTGCTGGCTTTGGGATCGTGCTTTAAGTTCTGCATAGCGGTCGGAAAAATAGACAGTATAGTCCTCCGCGGGAACGACGCGTGCCAGCGCCTCAGGACTATCAACCTCCTGAAAAGCCAACACATCGGGAGCGAGTTGAACAAAGATCGACGACAGCTGTTGATAATCATCTTGATGACGGATGCCTGCCCGCTGATCGTCCTTTAAGGTCAGCCACTCAAAATTCCATGTTGCCACTGTCAGCCCATAGCTAGGGGCTGAAAATATCCCGACAAGGACGAGCAGGCCTAAAACTCGAAGTACGATGGTGGATACCTCATTATTACGCGTTTCTCTGTGATCCTACTGGAAATGTTGGGCATGCACTGGCGCATTGTAGCACTTTGCGGAGAACCTTTGATTTTAACTGATAACTATCATAACGAAGATCAGTGAGATTGCGGCACAGATAGGCATTTAGTTCGCCTAACGAAGGTTATTCGAGACTTCGATGATCTGTGTCAACACAATGAATCCCCTAATTGCTATCTAATGCCACATCTTGTGTTTTTATTTTATTGTATATCCTATATATGGTGTGGAGGGCATATGCCAGCGGTAATTAAACGCGATGGAACGCGCGTCCCATTTGATGCAGTTCGAATCGTCCAGGCGGTGACTTGTGCACGCGAGTCAGCGCAGTCGATGCGTGATGCTGAGCAATGTCAACTGAGCGACGATGAGATCCGACGGTTAGCCGATACGATTGCGACGCAGTTTGCTGGCGATGCCGAAGTGGATATCGATCATATCCAATATGCCGTTGAAGATGTGCTGATGGCTGGGCCGCACAAAGCGGTGGCGCGCGCCTATATTGAGTACCGTCATGATAGAGATATCGCCCGTGAGCGCCGTAGCCGTTTGAATCATGAAGTACAAGGGCTGGTAGGCCAAACTAACACTGAATTGCTGCACGAAAACGCCAACAAAGACAGTAAAGTGATCCCGACGCAACGCGACTTGCTTGCGGGAATTGTGGCCAAACACTACGCCAAACAACATATGCTGCCCAGTGCCGTAGTAAGAGCCCATGAGTCAGGTGAAATTCACTATCATGATTTGGACTATTCGCCTTTCTTCCCGATGTTCAACTGCATGCTCATTGACTTGGCTGGCATGCTGCAAAAAGGCTTTAAGATGGGCAATGCGGAAATTGCACCGCCCAAATCCATCGCCACCGCCACCGCGGTGACCGCCCAAATCATCGCGCAAGTCGCCAGCCATATATACGGTGGCACCACCATTAACCGCATTGATGAAGTGCTGGCACCCTATGTGGAAGCCAGTTATCAAAAGCACTTACTGGTCGCGCGTGAGTGGGCAATTAAGGAGCCTGAAGCGTACGCACGTGCGCGCGCCGACAAAGAGTGTTTTGATGCCTTTCAATCGTTGGAGTATGAGGTTAACACCTTACATACCGCCAACGGACAGACTCCCTTTGTGACGTTTGGCTTGGGGCTCGGTGAATCCTGGGCGGCGCGTGCGGTGCAACGTGCGATTTTAGCCAATCGCATTGCGGGTCTGGGGGAGAATCGCAAAACAGCGGTATTCCCGAAACTCGTGTTCTGTATCCGAGAGGGCTTAAACCGTCGGGCCGATGATCCCAATTACGATATCAAGCAATTGGCGCTCGAGTGTGCGTCTAAACGCATGTATCCCGATATTCTTAACTATGACCAAGTGGTATCCGTCACCGGATCCTTTAAAACCCCAATGGGGTGTCGCAGCTTTTTAAGTGCTTATGAACAAGACGGTGCACTGGTGCATGAAGGCCGAAACAATTTAGGGGTTGTGAGTGTCAACCTGCCGCGTTTGGCCATTGAAGCGGAAGGAGATGAGGAAGAGTTCTATGCCCGCCTTGATGCGACACTAAACCTTGCGCGCCAAGCACTCGATACCCGGATTGCTCGCTTTAAAGGCGTGAAAGCGCGGGTGGCGCCGATTTTATATATGGAAGGTGCATGTGGTATCCGCTTGAACCCAGACGATGATGTCAGCGAGATTTTTAAACACGGACGTGCGTCCATTTCGCTCGGCTACATTGGCCTGCACGAGACCATCAATGCGCTGTACGGTAGCGCGCCGCACATCTACGACAGCGTGGTGAAACAAAAGAAAGCCAAGGCGATTGTGGCTTATCTTCACGATGCCACTGAGCGTTGGAAAGCCGAAACAGGCTATGGGTTTAGTTTGTACAGCACCCCAAGTGAAAACTTGTGCAGTCGTTTTTGTCAGCTCGATACCCAGGCGTTTGGCGTGATTGAGGGCGTGACAGATAAAGGCTATTACACCAACAGTTTCCATTTGGATGTGGAAAAGCAGGTGACGCCTTACGATAAAATCGATTTTGAGATGGATTACCCACGCTTAGCCAATGGCGGCTTTATTTGCTACGGGGAATATCCCAACATTCAACACAACTTAGAAGCGTTAGAGAACGTTTGGGACTACAGCTACGATCGCGTGCCTTATTATGGGACCAACACGCCTATAGACGAGTGTTACGAGTGCGGGTTTACCGGTGAATTTGATTGTACGAGCAAAGGCTTTACCTGTCCTGCGTGTGGCAATCACGATCCGGCACGTGTGTCAGTGACACGACGTGTGTGCGGCTATTTAGGCAGCCCTGATACGCGACCTTTTAATCCGGGCAAACAACAAGAAGTGATTCGCCGTGTGAAACACATGTAGGGGGAAGATGTGAATTATCACCAATACCTTCCGGTTGATGTGGTTAACGGGCCTGGCACACGTTGTACCTTGTTTGTGTCGGGGTGCGAACATCAATGTCGTGGTTGTTACAACAAAGCCACCTGGCCGCTGAACAGCGGCCATCCTTTCACTGACCTTATGCAAGAGCAGATTGTTCAAGACTTACTCGATTCACGGATCCCGCGCCGAGGATTATCATTAAGTGGCGGTGATCCGCTTCATCCTGCCAATATCGACAGTGTAAAAAAATTGTTACAAGGGGTGGTCAGCCGCGCACCGAGCAAAGACATTTGGCTGTGGACAGGCTACACATTGGCAGAATTGTCATCAAAACAGCGAGATGTTGTCGATCTGGTTGATGTATTAATTGACGGCAAGTTTATCCAAGATGAGGCGGATCCTCATTTGGTGTGGCGGGGAAGTGCCAATCAATGCGTACACTTTCTGTCCGAGCGAGCCCGAAAAGGGTAAGAGAATCATGGTTAAGAGGTTGCCAATTTCCCCGCATGGGGTAGGGTATAGCGTATCTTGAGCATCCAAGCTTAAAAGGACGTAATACTATGTTAGATCTGCTCTCGCCTGCTCAGCAGGATCCGATTCTCTCCTTATCATTGGCGTATCGTGACGATCCACGCGAGCATAAAATGGACTTGGGCATTGGCGTTTATCGTGACAGTCACGGTCAAACGCCGATCATGCAAGCGGTTAAAGCAGCGCAACAATCACTGGCACAAAGCCAACAAACCAAGGCCTATGTCGGGCTGGCGGGTAATGAAAATTTCAACCAAGCCATGGTTGATCTTCTGCTCAAAGGGACAGATGCCTATGATCGCTGCGCTGCGGTACAAACGCCAGGCGCAAGTGGTGCGCTGCGTATGCTGGCCGATTTGATGAACTTGGCTAAGCCGGTGACCACGGTGTGGCTGACTGATCCTAGCTATGTGAATCACAAACCTGTCATGGAAGCGGCAGGCCTGACGGTAAAATTCTATCCGTATTTTAATCGCGACACCAAAATGGTGGATACCGATGCCATGCTTAACGCCTTGTCACAGGCCGGTGCGGACGATGTGGTCTTACTACACGGTTGCTGCCATAACCCCACGGGGGCTGATGTCAGCTTGAAAGAATGGGAAGCGATTACCGAGCTTGCAAACCGTAATGGCTTTACACCGTTTGTGGATATTGCCTACCAGGGCTTTGGCGATGGAGTAGAGGAAGATGCGCGTGGTTTGCGTACTCTCGCCGATAACGTTGAGGAAATGTTGATTGCCACCTCGTGCTCTAAGAGCTTTGGCTTGTATCGTGAGCGCACCGGCGCGGCGATTGTAGTGGGTAAATCCGCCAAAGAAGCCCAAAACGCCAAAGGGCGTATTTTGCAGCTGGCGCGAAGCACCTACACCATGCCACCCGATCACGGCGCCGCGATTGTTGAAACCATCCTCACCGACGATGCTCTCACCAAACAGTGGCGTGATGAAATTGAGGCAATGAATACTCGGATTAACGCATTGCGTGAAGGGTTAACAGCAGCACTGCGCGACCGCACGGGCGATGGTTATTTTGATTTTATTCAGCACCACCGTGGCATGTTCTCCGTCTTGGGATTAACAGGAGAGCAAGTCGCTACGTTGCGCGACAAACACGGCGTGTATGCAGTCGGTGATAGCCGGATTAACATTGCCGGCCTAGCAGAACGTCACATTGATAGGCTGGCCGATGCGCTGGTGGATGTGACTCGTTAGGTCAATGGTCAGGTAGAAGTATTCTCATAGGCTCGTCATACTTTGGTAAGACGGGCTTTTTTTATAACTGTGCACACATAATGTGATGTTCCCCCACGCTTTTTTTACAACATTAGAGTTTGGTGTCTTATACTCGTGTCCCGAAGCTGGAGACAAATAGGGAATGTTCATGCAGACTACTCGATCACCGTTTGCCACCATACAAGGCCGATACAGTATCGGATTGGTCGTATTTATACTGATTGCGACGATCCTGACGATTTTTAGCATTCAGACATGGATTGCTCCAACGCTAAAAAAAGAGGGAGAAGAAAGGCTCAAGCTGAGCCTGAATGAAGTTGGGCGTGATATTACCTTTGCACTGCGTGAGGTCAAAGCGCAGCAACGGGCTATTACGCAACTAATTCCAACGTTAACCAGCGCCCAAATCGATACCCAGTTACCGCACCTGATTGATCAGTACGGCAACCCTTTGGTATTCGGGGGCGGTATATGGCCGCTGCCTAACAAACGTCTCGCAGGCGTTGATCGCGCCTCCACCTTTTATCATCGTGATGATAGCGGGCAACTGGTTGAGAATACCTACTGGAATAGTGACGAGGCCCCGAATTATTACACCCAACCTTGGCACCGTGCGGGCCAAAATGCCCCTCAGGGAGAATGTGTTTGGGCCAATGCGTACAAAGATGGAGCGAGTGCGCAGCCTCGTACTAACTGCGCCATGGGAATTTATCAACAAGGTGACTTATACGGTGTGGCCACCATTGATGTCACGCTTGGCTTTTTTAATCAATTGGTCGCCGAGAAGCAAAAGGCATTAGATGCCAAGATTGCTATTGTGGAATCTGATGGAAAGATCCTTAGCCAAAGCCGCGGGGGCTTCACGCGTGATGATGTACTTAAATCGGTGTCAGGTTTTAACACGCCTTTTGCCAAAGCCATTGAGACAGCCTTGAATCAACAAACGCAACGTGTGACTTTTCAAGGTAAAAGCCAAGAGCAAACCTTATTGTTGTCGCCAGTCCCTGGTACGCCCTGGACGCTCGTCGTTGCTAAACCAACCTCGGCACTCACGGCGCTGAGCGATAAAATGCTCACTACCCTTGCTTGGATCCAGTTACCCTTGATTGGCCTATTGCTCGTGATCATGCTCATTGCCTTTAAGCGACTTCATAGCCGCTTTGAGACGTTTAAGCACAACGTGGATAGTTTATCTTCAGGCGATGCGGATCTCACACTACGCTTGCCAATTAAAGGTAATGATGAGCTTGATAATATTTCTCACTCAGTGAATGATTTCATCGCGTACTTGCAAGATTTAGTACAGAAAGTGATGAGCGCAAATCGAACCTGCTCCAACTATGTTGAGCAAATTGCTCATGACGCCAGCCAAACACTATCTACGTTAGAGGCTCATGTGCGAGAAACCGAAGGCGTGGCTACCGCGATTAATCAGCTGAGTGCCTCTGCCTCTGATGTGGCGGAAAACGTGAATCAAAGCCATGATGTCACACGTCAGATGCAATCAGAAGCGCAGCAAGCACGTGAAGAGACACAGGCATCGACACGCAGTGTTATCGCACTCGTCGATAACGTTGAAACCAGTGAGGAAAAAGTCGCGCAAATGCGAGAGCATGCTACCGCGATTGAATCCGTTCTCGGTGTGATTGGTGATATTGCTGAACAGACTAACTTGCTTGCCTTGAATGCGGCGATTGAAGCGGCTCGGGCGGGTGAGCAAGGGCGTGGTTTTGCGGTCGTTGCGGATGAGGTAAGAAACTTAGCCTCGCGGACACAACAGAGCACGGGTGAAGTTGATAAGATGTTGGCACAGGTAAGTGAGGCTGTGACACAGGCTAGTCAATCCATGCAAAATACTCGAGAGCAGTGCGTCTCATCCTCAGAGCGGAGCCAACAGGTTGAACAGCGGATCGACACCATGACCCAATCGGTGACGCAGGTTGACGAACTCAGTACGCAAATCGCCACGGCGGCCACCGAGCAAAGCCAAGTCACCGAGGATATCAGCCAAACCATGACGTCTATCCGTGATATCGTTGCCAAACTGCATCAACACGGACAAACCACCGAGCAACGAGCACATGATTTACAAGCTGCAAATACGGCGCTGCAACAACTAGTGGGGCAATTTAAAGTCTAGTATACCTTTGCCAAAGGGGACGAATGCCCCTTTGGCATATGACTTGATGTCATGTCGCGAGTTGTATTAACGTTTGTTTTTGAGGTAACGCTTACGACGGGCCTCTTTTTTAGCGGCTTTTTCTTGTTCTCGGCGGGCGTTGTCTTCTTCAACCTGTACCAGCTCGGTTTCAATCATATCCGGTTTCTCTAAAGTGAGGCCACCTAGCGCACCGGTGCGTAAGTCGTGCAAAAGCACTTCTGAGGCTTTATGGAGGTCAACCCGTCCACCCGCGCGCAAACAACCGCGTTTGGCACCAATCGCTTCCATTAACTCAATGTCTGTTTCGGGTAATACATCAAGCTGATAGCGTTCTTTAAGCCGCTCGGGATAGGCGCTCGCCAAGTATTCCACGGTGTAAAAGGCGACCTCGTCATAATTCATTGCCGTGTCTTTCACGGCGCCGGTTGCCGCGAGGCGAAAACCGCTATGTGGATTCTCAACCTTTGGCCATAAAATCCCGGGTGTATCAGAGAGCACGACGCCGTTTTGCAGGTTGATCCGCTGTTGTTGGCGCGTCACCGCCGGTTGGTTGCCGGTTTTTGCTATCACTCGGCCAGCAAGGCTATTAATGATGGTGGACTTGCCGACGTTGGGGATCCCCATGATCATTGAGCGAATGTTTTTTCCCATGGTTTCCCGATGCGGTGCCAGTGCGCGGCAGCGATCCATAATCTGGTTCACTTCATGCGGGTGCGAGGTAGTAATTGCCATCGCTGACACACCCTGTTCTTGCTCTAGGTGCGCCATCCACATTTCGGTCATCGCCGGATCGGCTAGATCGCGTTTATTCAGTACCTTGATCACTGGCTTTTCACCACGAAGCGTGCGGATCAGGGGATTTTCGCTACTAAACGGAATGCGCGCGTCGAGCACCTCGATGATCACGTCGATCTTAGGGACGACCTCTTCGATCTCCTTGCGAGCTTTATGCATATGCCCAGGAAACCACTGGATTTTGTTGTTAACCATGTTTGTACAACCTTGCTGATGCCAGTGCGCCAACACGATACCAGTCAGTGGCGCAAGAATGGCGCGCATCATACCACTTAATCAGAGGGATGAGAAAAGCGAGGGCAGGTGTGAATAACTACGTATCTTTCTTTCTTGGGCTTAATTGCTTATCACACCATTTTTCAATAGAGGGTGCGGATAAGGTGAACAGGCCAATTATCATGGCGATGGCGCAGATTACATAGATAGCTGTCATTGCAACCCTCCTTATTGGTTAACTTTAGTATACTCCTTGTTTCGCCTTTCCTCGGCCTCAAGTGCCGAGGATTGCCGTATTTTTAGGTTAGGTCGATGAAGATGGTTTGGTATCCGTATCAAACTGCTTGATCAGGACCGAGGTGTCGCAACGGCCATAGCCGCGCGCTTGTAACTTGTTGTACTGTTGATCCACCTGCTCGGTTAAGGGAAGGTTCACGCCTAATTTGGCGGCTTCTTCTAAACAAAAGCCCAAGTCTTTACGCATCCAATCAATCGCAAAGCCAAAATCAAAACTGTCTTCCGCCATGGTCAAAGCACGGTTTTCCATCTGCCAAGAGCCTGCGGCTCCATGCTTAATGGCATTGAGCATCTTTTCGATATCGAGATCAGCGGATTGCGCGAAGGTGAGTGCCTCGGATAAGCCTTGCAAAACGCCGGCAATACATATTTGGTTGGCCATTTTACAGCGCTGGCCACTGCCATACGAGCCTATATGCTGGATGGCACTGGCATAGACGTTTATGACGGGTTCAACGTCACTGAACACAGTCGGGCTGCCACCGACCATAATAGTGAGTGCGCCTTTTTCCGCGCCAGCTTGGCCGCCTGAGACGGGGGCATCGAGAAAGCTTAGGCCTTGACGCTCGCATACTTGTGCCAACTCAAGGGCCAGCTCGGCAGAGGTAGTGGTGTGATCGACCAGCGTACTGCCTTTTTTCATATTGGCTAACACACCAATATCGCCATACACCACACTGCGTACGTCATCATCGTTTCCCACGCACATAAAGACGATATCAGCATCAGCCACGGCTTCGGCTGGCGTTATTCCATATGTGCCTGAATAGGTGTCGCACCAAGCTTCGGCTTTGCCGGTGGTGCGGTTATAGACGCAAGTTGGGTAGCCGTGGTGTTGAAGGTGCCCGGCCATTGGAAAGCCCATCACGCCTAGGCCAATAAAGGCTACCTTGGTATTGTTGAGTTGCATGGTTATCTTGCTTCCTTGTCGTTAATTTGGGGTTAATTTATCAGAAACTTAACCTTTGTTGTATTTGTCGATGATAAGCTTGTATCATCTTCTTTTGTGTTGTGGCACGGATAATTATGACAGCACGACAACCTTTCTCGTTAACGATCGCGCATATTAACGACACCCACTCTCACTTTGAGTCCACTCCTGTCTCACTGAACCTGGACGACAAGGCTACACCGGTTTATGCCAATAGCGGCGGGTTCGCACGCATTGCATCTGCGGTATCACATTTTCGCGAGCAGGCTAAGCAGGATGATCATGCCTTCCTTTTTTTACATGCTGGGGATTGCTTTCAAGGGACTCTGTATTACTCATTATTCAAAGGTAAAGCGAATGCAGATTTGCTGAATCGACTCGGCATTGATGCGATGGCGATTGGGAATCACGAGCTAGATCAGGGCAATGGCCCCGTGGCCGACTTTCTTGATGATATTCAATTCCCTTTACTTGCGGGGAATTGGCATGTGGCGGATGAGTCAAAAGACAAGGATAAGCGTGTCAGTGACAAACCCGCTTTATTGCCATATATCGCTCCGGAGGAACGCGCGAGTGCACTCATCAAAACCTATGCCGGGCACAAAGTGGGCATCTTCAGTTTAGCGGTTGAGCAAATGGCGGCACTGGCTCACCCTGATCACGATACTCCTTTTTTGCCGGCAACACGCATCGCCGAAAACACCGTGGCTTTTTTGCGCCAACAAGGCGTGAATACCATTATTTTATTGAGCCACTTGGGTTATGACAAAGACAAGGAACTAGCGGCTGCGGTTAATGGGATTGATGTGATTGTGGGTGGTCATACCCATGTGCTGCAGGGAGACTTTCAAAACCTTGGTTTGGCGCAAGAAGATCCCTATGGCTATAAAGTCAAGGATACTTGGATTGTGCAAGCAGGTTGCCATGCGCAAGCCATTGGCCGGTTTACGTTATCTATCGATGAAAACGGTCGACCAGCTGCCTTTGATGGCCAGAACTACTTGTTGCTCGGGCGCAGCCTCGCGATGGATGCCTCGCGGGAGCAGCAATTGACCGAAGGTTCGTATCAAGCAGTGAGAGCCTATCTCAACCGACAGGACAATGTATTGATTTTACCCAGTGATCTCGCGTTGAAGCAGTATATACAGCGGACCTACCGTCCCCATGTGGCGCAACTAGAAAGTGACATTGTCACACATGTGCCGCAACGACTCCGTCATGTGCGTGTGCCTGACAGCGAGGGGGGCAGTGAAGTGGCCCCATTGGTGACAGAAAGCTTTCTGTGGGCCGCGCGTGAGCAAGGGATTGAAGCCGATTTTGCTATTCACAATGCGGGTGGTGTGAGAGTCAGTTTAAACGCCGGGCCGCTCTCTGCTGCTTTAATTGCAGGCACGTTGTTACCGTTTGCTATCGACGTGATAGCCTACCAAGTAACCGGCGCACAGATCCGTCGTGCGATTGAAGGCGCGATCAACAATGCGACAGATAATGGCGTAACGGGCCTCGGGTCGGGCAGCTTTCCGTATTGCGCCGATATACGCTATCGCTACGAAGCCTGGCAGCCGATGGGGGCGCGGGTAACACAACTCGAGATAAAGCGCGGTAATCACTGGATAGCCATCGATGATCAGCGACAATACACGGGTGTGTCGTCATCTTATACTGCCCAAGGTAAAGAAGGATACGATGCGATTCAAACCGGCCACCGCCGCTCGATTGGTTTATCCATGGCGGAGTGCTTTATTGACTATGCGCGTCAACAGCCAGTGTTGGCACTGCCTACTGAGCCTTTAGTGTGTTACCTCCGAACGTCTGGTGAGAGGAAAACCTGCTGGGGGAAATAACTTGGCTTGCCCTTTGCTTATTGATAGTCAGCTTGGTGTTGACGGCAGACAATTGCCGTTTAAGTTTTTGACAAGATTGTCGATACATTAAGTGAACCTGAATTGATCGACACACTATCGAAAGGTGAGGGGTTATGGAAAAACGTGATTGGTTTGATATCGGCTTGATCAGTTTTTGGTTGGTGGCTTGGGCATCGATTGTTTACTTTGTGCCAGTCATTTAACTTATTTACTGATCCGCGGATTGCGGGGGAACCTGTTTGAGTCGGGTTCCCCAGCGCACTAACAACGGCTGTAAATAGATTGGCAGCTGTATGGCGCCGATTAATGGTAGAAATGCCGGCCCCAGCGCGGCACCAGCAACGGTGTACGTTAGCAATACATTCCGATTGACCGCTGACACCGCGGCGATCATGCTCGCTTCTCGCCCCTGATGTCGATATAGCCCATACGCAATGATGAAAAAAAGTATGCAAATTGCAACTGAAATGGCTAAAAGCTCCAACGCGTAGCCTGAATCCTTTTGCCACATTGCCCCGAACGGCCCTACTAGCCCTAATGGAAAACTGAACACCAGCACAATGGTAAACTGTGCCAGTTTGCTGTGAATGCGTTTAAGCTTTTCGGGTTTGATCAGCGCGTGAAAAAGCGCGGCAAACAGCATGGGACCAAAAATAAAGATCACCAATCGCACCGCATAGCTTTTTAGATCCAATGAAAAATCATCACCTGACAGCACCGTGAGATTGATGAATAAGACGACGGGCATGAGCAATGTTGACGCGATGGTGTAGGCCATGGCGATGAGCGCGTCCATTCCCAAAGAACGAATGATGGCAGGCGTTGCAAACAAAGACCCAGTGGCGCAAATGCCACTGATTGCAAGTAACAAAGGGGTAGACGCACCGAGTAGCCACGCGAGAGAGTAAGTGAGTACGGTGAGTAGCACTGAGTGAACTAATGCGTACACCCAGACCTGCCACCGGGCTAACGCTTTCACTAATAGACCTTGATGAATGCCAAGCAGGGTAAACAGCATCAAGGCGAATAGCACATAAGGTAAAAACGGAAATAAGGCTAACGAGACGCTCGGAAAGGCAAAGCCAATCAATGCGGCAATAAAAAGACACAACGCTGAATGTTTGGCGAGAAACGCGAGCATGGTCAACACCTTGGTCACATGTGTAATCACGATGTTATCAGGTTTACACAACTAATCGAGTGAAAAATAGTCTTTTTCAATGATTAATACACTGTGTCGTATAAAAAGTCAGACAGGATGAAGGCGCGAGCGGTGAATTCAAACAGACAAACTGAATTCATTGATGGTTTGTATGTCAAGTAAGTGATTAGCTTATTTTACTGCAACTTAACATAATGAATACGTGCTAACCGGCAAGCACTTTAGATTAGAAAAACTAATCCATTGGTTTAATTTTCATCAGTTTAAATCTCGGGGCAGCCCCTTATAATTTGCGGCGAGTGATTAAGACAACAAAGCGAGGATCTTATGACGACTGCAACGGTTAATATGCCCCGTTCTCGTCGATCTTACGCGGTAACAATCAAAGGACTGATCGCTCACGCCATGGATGTGCTGTTCACTAGCAGCACACACGCTCCCGCTTATGATGCCAGTCGCTTACCGGCACATTTGCAGCGTGATATTGGTATAAACCGATAAGACGACTTAAAACGGATAGAACGCGAAACGCCACATCATCGAGATGTGGCGTTTTTTTTATGGTTTAATCGTTCTCGAATGTTTACGTAAAATGAGTGGCTTGTTAAGCCGACGATTGCGATCAATTGAGGAGTACAAAAGATGGGATGGTTCTCTGCACTGTTTTCCAAGGGAAGCGACAAACAACCACAGGTGTCAGTCACCCCCACAGAATACCAAGGCTATTTAATATACCCTGAATCGACCGCCGAAAACGGTCAATATCGTGTCAGTGGCCGCATTTGCAAACCGCTTGATGACAAGGTACTCACTCATACGTTTATTCGCTCAGATTTGCTGGGAAGTCAGGAAGATGCCAACAGCTTGATGGTCACAAAAGCAAAAATGATGATTGATCAAAACGGTGATCGGCTATTTGATTGAGGGGCGTCAACGAATCGCGCGATAGCAAAAATAATGCATAAATATGAGCAATTAATTCGGATAAAGTGTAGCCCAGATCACATTTATGCCCCAATGGCGATCCCCGCCCTGTGGTGATTAAGGAATAAACTCGTTAAGTTAACACTGTTGCGTTGCTAAGCACGAAATACTGACAACAGACCGCAACAGCGTGATAAGCGAATAAAACCGCTTGGAATGCTTATTTTTGTCAGTGAACCTATTTCAGGCCGCGGTTTTAGCGCCTGTGATAACCAAAAAAATTTCTTATAAGCCAACATTCAGGGAATAGCTATGCAGATTGGTGTTCCAAAAGAGAGGCTCGTTAATGAAACGAGGGTAGCTGCGACACCTAAGTCGGTTGAGCAGCTTATCAAGCTCGGTTTTGACGTCGTAGTAGAGAAGGGTGCAGGTGAAAAAGCAAGCTTTGAAGACACTGCGTACGAACAAGCTGGGGCGAACATTGTTGATACAGATGCTGCCTGGCAGTCTGACATCATCTTTAAAGTTAATGCACCAGGCGTGATTGAAGAGACAGGCCAAGATGAAGTGGCATTGCTGCAAGCAGGCACCACCTTGGTGAGCTTTATTTGGCCCGCTCAAAACGAAGAATTACTCGAACGTCTGTCAGCGCAGAACGTGAATGTGATGGCCATGGATGCGGTCCCACGTATTTCGCGTGCGCAGTCATTGGATGCGCTAAGTTCGATGGCGAACATCGCCGGTTATCGTGCGGTGGTTGAAGCAGCGCATGAGTTTGGTCGCTTCTTTACCGGACAAATCACGGCGGCGGGTAAAGTACCGCCTGCGAAAGTGTTTGTCGCGGGGGCTGGCGTTGCTGGGCTAGCGGCGATTGGCGCAGCCGGTAGCTTGGGGGCGATTGTCCGTGCTTTTGATGTTCGTCCTGAAGTGAAAGAACAAGTCGAGAGCATGGGCGCGGAGTTTCTAGAAGTCGACTTTAAACAAGACAACTCAGACAGTGGCGATGGTTATGCCAAAGAAATGTCTGACGAGTTTAATCAGGCGGCGGAAAAGCTTTATGCGCAGCAAGCAGAAGATGTCGACATTATCGTCACGACCGCACTGATCCCTGGTAAGCCAGCGCCCACGCTGATCACCAAAGAGATGGTTGACAGCATGAAGCCGGGCAGTGTGATCGTCGATCTCGCCGCAGCGAATGGTGGTAACTGTGAGTACACGGAAAAAGACCAAGTGATCACCACGCCCAATGGTGTAAAAGTGATTGGTTACACCGATATGGTCGGCCGTTTGCCCACCCAATCGTCACAGCTTTATGCGACTAACTTAGTCAACCTCACCAAATTGCTTTGCAAAGAGAAAGACGGCAACATCCAAATTGATTTTGATGATGTGGTCGTGCGCGGCGTTACCGTGATCAAAGAAGGCGAGGTCACCTGGCCTGCGCCACCGATTCAAGTCTCTGCGCAACCCAAAGCAGAGCCTAAAGCAGAACCCGCTCCTAAGCCGGCACCCAAAAAAACCTCTCGTGCGACCAAGTATGGCCTGATGGCCGCTGCCGCCGGGGCGTTCGGGTGGATTGCCAATTATGCCCCCAGTGAATTCCTCTCACACTTTACCGTTTTCGTACTGGCCTGTGTGGTGGGCTACTACGTGGTATGGAATGTTACTCACGCGCTGCATACCCCGCTGATGTCCGTGACCAATGCGATCTCAGGCATCATCATCGTTGGGGCGTTATTGCAGGTAGGACAAGGCATTGGCTTTGTAACCTTCCTTGCTTTCATTGCCGTGTTGATCGCCAGCATCAATATATTTGGCGGCTTTACTGTTACAAAGCGCATGCTTGAAATGTTCCGTAAAGGGTAAGGAGAAAGAATGTCTGAAGGATTGGTACAAGCTGCGTATATTGTCGCTGCGCTTTGTTTTATTCTCAGTTTGGCTGGGCTATCAAAGCAAGAGTCAGCGCGCGCAGGCAACTATTACGGGATTACCGGGATGGCGATCGCTCTGGTTGCCACTATTTGGGGGCCGGAAGTGCAAGGTGTGGGCTGGATTATTCTGGCCATGGTCATTGGTGGCGCGATCGGTATTTATTACGCTAAGCGCGTAGAAATGACAGAAATGCCTGAGCTGGTGGCGATGCTACACAGTTTCGTGGGTTTGGCTGCGGTATTGGTGGGTTTTAATACCTACATCGATCACCCGCCGCTGACGGGCGCGATGCTTAATATCCATTTGGTTGAGATTTTCCTCGGTGTCTTTATCGGTGCGATCACTTTCACCGGCTCGATTGTCGCCTTTGGTAAGCTACGTGGCGTGATTTCTTCCAAGGCGTTGATGTTGCCACATCGCCACAAGCTTAACTTGGCTGCTGTCGTTGTGTCGTTCCTGTTGCTAATCAGCTTTGTCAACGCAGAAGGTTCAACAGCGGCACTGCTGATAGTGACCGTGATTGCGTTAGCGTTTGGTTATCACCTAGTGGCCTCGATCGGTGGTGCAGACATGCCCGTGGTGGTATCGATGCTGAACTCCTATTCAGGTTGGGCCGCCGCTGCAGCTGGCTTTATGTTGGCAAATGATCTCTTGATTGTGACAGGCGCGCTAGTGGGCTCATCGGGGGCGATTCTGTCTTACATCATGTGTAAAGCGATGAACCGCTCTTTCATTAGTGTGATCGCCGGTGGCTTTGGCTCTGATGGCACTGCGTCTTCTGGTGATGACGAAGTCGGTGAGTATCGAGAAAGCACAGCCGAAGAAGTTGCCGAAATGCTGAAAGAGTCTAACAGCGTCGTCATCGCCCCAGGTTATGGCATGGCGGTTGCGCAAGCCCAATACCCTGTTTACGAGGTGACAGAAAAACTCCGGAGTATGGGGATTGAGGTGCGCTTTGCGATTCACCCTGTTGCGGGTCGTTTACCAGGCCACATGAACGTCTTGTTGGCTGAGGCCAAAGTGCCTTATGACATTGTACTGGAGATGGATGAAATCAATGATGACTTCCCTGACACAGATACGGTTTTGGTCATTGGTGCCAACGATACGGTAAACCCTGCGGCGACGGACGATCCATCGAGTCCCATCGCTGGCATGCCGGTCCTTGAGGTTTGGAACGCCAAAAATGTGGTGGTATTTAAGCGCTCAATGAACACAGGTTATGCCGGGGTGCAAAACCCGCTGTTCTTCAAAGACAATAGCAGTATGCTATTTGGGGACGCGAAACAAAGCGTTGAAGCGATATTTAAAGCATTATAAATGACGTCTATTGATTGGTGGCGTTGCCGAAAAGAGCCAGTTTCGACTGGCTCTTTTTTTTCGCCACGTCTTTTGGCGTGACGGAGAGTGCCGGGCGCGGCCTTGGAACTTACACGGCACTGACATTTTGATAAAAATTGATGGTAAGCTTGCGATCATGCGAATTCTGCTGCTACTCATTCTCACATTGACTGGCTGGCCAACCTTGGCCGCGAGCACGTTCTCGGAACAGATGACTGCCTTTCGTGCGCAGTTATTGCTTGCCGATCCCGTTGCACGCTATAACCTGATTGGTATTAACCGTGCGTTCCCTCGTGTGCTGCTTAGCCCCGATAGCTTGTTGCCGCAAAGCGCTAATTATCCTTTAAAAGATATTCGCCGCCTTTATCAAGCTGCACAAAAATGCCAAGGCCCGTGGCCCGTCAATCCGAAGGTGACAGAGCCGTTGGTGTTCACGCGAGCGATGTGTAATAACACCCAGCTTCCGGTGGCATGGTTCTCTCGGTCTGGCTTTATTCATCCCGGTGGGGGAAGTTACGCGGCAAAATATGCAGAGCAATTTCCTGAGCGGCGCAGCGAACTAATGCGTTTTTTTCATATTCAAGAGCGGCCTCAAGCAGAACCAGACAGCTTGTTGGGACGATTGCAGCGGATGGAGTCTAATGCCGTTGATGCCTTAAACAGCGGCGCTAAATCGTTAATCAGTCAGAATGAGATGTGGGTGCGCGTTGGCAGTTATTACCATTTATACCAAGCCTCGCAATGGCAGCCATTACTGGCCGAGTTTGATTTAAGGATCACCCCTCGTGGGGAGCAAGATTTCTGTTTGGCGCGAGTGGGCAACATTTGTTGGAATGAGGAAAAAGCGCCCAGTTATTGGCCCTACTTGGTCGGAGCATTAATCGTTATCAACCTTGTGGCACTGGGTGGTTGGGCGTTTAACCGTTGGACGGTGCAGCGCCGGTTGATGCAAGAGCGTATGCTGGTGTTGCAAATTCTCACCCATGAACTGCGCACGCCGATTGCGAGCCTCTCCATGACAGTGGAGGGCTTTCGGCGCAAATTTGATAGTTTACCCGATGATTTTTATGAGGAGTTCCGCCGGCTTTGCGAGGATTCGCGACGCCTAAAACAATTGGCAGAGGCAAGTAAAGATTATTTACAATCCAACCAGAAACCTCTCAGTAAAGAGACGATCCCTTCTGTTGAAGAGTGGTTGGGTTATATTTGCGACGAGCACCAAGTTACGTTACACGTAAGCCAAGATGGTGCCGTGCGAGCGAATGTTTATTGGTTAGCAACATCGTTGAACAATTTGATTGCTAATGCGGTCAAATATGGTGTTGCACCCGTCGATGTTCATGCTCACGTGTCTGAGGATCGTTTTACGATCGCGATACGCGATCAAGGGGAACTCACGGCCAAGGACTGGAAACACATACGTAAACCTTTTGTCAGCCAAAGTGGACTTGGACTGGGGCTGACGATTGTAGAATCCATGATTGAGCGAATGGGGGGGAAGTTAATTTTATCTGGCCCACCCACCACATTTACTTTGGAGATTCATTGTGACGCAAGCGACGTTACTTCTGGTTGAAGATGATGCCAACCTGGCTGATGGTTTACTGGCAAGCTTGGAACAAGCAGGCTACCGCTGCTTATATGCAGAAAATGCGACAAAAGTGGCCGAATTATGGAGAGATGCCGATCTCGTGATCCTCGATCGCCAATTGCCAGAAGGCGACTCCATTGAATGGCTAGCGGATTGGAATAAGCTTAAAACCATTCCTGTGATTTTACTGACGGCCATGGTCTCGGTGCGCGATCGTGTAGGCGGCCTGGACTCCGGCGCCACAGACTATATCACCAAACCCTTTGCGGAGGCCGAGTTGCTTGCGCGCGTGCGTGTGCATCTTCGCCATCCCGTGGGTGAGGTGGAAGTCTCGAGCGATGACCTCATTATCAATGATGTGCGTATTGATACCGCGAGCCGAGCGGTATTTTGTGGCGAAGAAGAGATGACTTTGACACGAACTGAGTTCGACCTTTTACACTTTTTGGCCAAGAATGCGGGACGGGTATTTACGCGTGATGAACTATTGGATCAAGTGTGGGGCTACAACCATTATCCCACAACTCGCACCGTCGATACGCACATATTACAGCTGCGGCAAAAGCTACCTTCGGTCAATATCGAAACCTTGCGTGGCGTTGGCTACCGTATGAAAGCATGATGAAAAAGTGGGTCATTTCTGGAACATTACTGACGATTTTGACTGCAAGTGGTGTGCATGCAGCATGGTTTGATGGCAATGATGCATTAACCAGTGCCCATCAGCGCCTGTTAGAGGGGAAAACCGCGGCCAGTGTCGAATCGATGATTGAGGCGTGGCAACAGCCCAGTCTTTCAGCGTCGCGTCAGGATCATCTGGCTCAGTTATTGGCACTGGCCATTACTGAAGATTGTGGCCGTAGTTTGAGTCGTCAGACGTTGCCGGATTGGCTGAATAATGTCTCCATTCGTCGAGAAACGGTGCAGACTACCAGTCGCGTTTACTACCGCGTCCAAGTGGCGGGAGAGTCGCAGCCTGGCGTTGAGGCGTTTACACTGAAAAAATGGCCGGACGAAACCGTCATCAGTGACGATTTATCGACAGAGCAACAACATCGCTGGCGCCTTGTGAAAGATGGGCTATCAGAGCCGGTTTCTGAAGGGCTTTACCAGTTAACCGCTGAGTCAGTGGCGGGAGAGACATGGTCTAGTTGGTTATTGCTGACACAACCTCAGCCGCGTCAAACGCTGAGCTGGAAAGACACCCGCAGTTGGCACATTGCGCCTTTTGATGATTTTAACTCAACCTGCCAGCGTCCTTTTTTGACGCTTAATCTTTATCCGCAAAACCAAACTGATGGCGCACCGATTTGGTCGGCAGAGAAGCACAAACGACTCCCGACTCAGTTACCCATGCTGGATGTACCTAATGGACAGTATTGGTTCAGTGTTGCCTTGATTGAGCGTCGCTGGCAAGGCGCGTTATCGATAGAAGAAGTACAGCGCATCGGGCGTGCGATTGATCTGCCGGACTTGGACCCTGGCTCACTTGAGGCGATTGCGCCTGAGGCTGATAATCAGTAAAGCGACGTTTAGATGTGTCGTAGTTTGATAAAGCTCACAGGTTTTAGTGAACGCTCTCCACCCATTGGGTTTTGCCTCTATTCTTGCTTTTAGTAGCGAGACAAACAATATAGAGGCCGCTCAATGACTTTTAAAACGAAAGCACTTGTTCTAGCGTTAGCCACGTGCTCTGCCAGTGCGATGGCTGCAACCAATCCCACCGATGCGCGCGGCAATGCGATGGGCGGAGTGGGTGTCGCATCGGGCGACTACCTCTCTGCTGGCTTTCATAATCCTGCTTTGGCGGCGCTTGACCCTGACAGCGCGTTTGGTGTCCTCGTGCCTTATCTTGGCGCTGAGGTGCGTGACCCTGATGAGCTGGTTGATGGGCTTGATGATGTAGCGGATGCGTTTGATACCAATGATG
Organism: Salinivibrio sp. HTSP; assembly: GCF_003390965.1. Lineage (NCBI taxonomy): Bacteria > Pseudomonadati > Pseudomonadota > Gammaproteobacteria > Vibrionales > Vibrionaceae > Salinivibrio > Salinivibrio sp. HTSP. The sequence continues at coordinate 47,751 of NZ_PXUD01000011.1, read as the reverse complement.
CCAATCAAATTGAACAATCATTGAGAGCGGTGCAAGGCGATAAAGCGTATCTCAATGCAGGCGTCGGTGCCGCAGTCGGCATTCCTACTGGCTCTGTCTCGGCCACCCTTTATACCTCAGGGTTGATTGAAGGCGCGGTGTTACCTGATATCGACACCAGTGATTTTGGTGTCACTTCCAACCCCAATTCAACTGCGACCATTATTGCCGCGGGTATTGGTGAGTTAGGGGTCGCGTTGGCCACTAACCTCGAGCTCGCGGGTCAGCGAGTGGCGGTGGGCGTGACGCCGAAACTACAGAGAATTACCACCTATAATTACGGTGTCGCGGTCGACGATTACGATACGGATGATTGGGATGATAGCCGCTACCGAGAAGAAGAAAACACGTTTAACCTTGACCTTGGCGCCGTCTGGCAGTCCGGCCCTTACCGGGTGGGGCTTTCAGGTAAAAACCTTGTTAGCCAAGATGTTGATACTGTGACTAGCGCGAGAACCGGTCACAGTTTCACCTATGAACTTGAGCCGCAAGTCACGCTGGGTTCAGCCTTTGTATCTGACTTTGTCACCCTCGCGGCGGATTTGGATTTGAACAAGAAAAAGGGCTTTAAAGGTACCCTGGATGTGGACGATGACACCCAGTTTTTCCGGGTTGGGGCAGAGTTTGATGCCTTTGGTCATGCGCAGTTACGTACCGGTTATCGCGCGGATCTTGAAGATAACGTCGACAATGCGTTTACGCTCGGTTTAGGGTTGTCTCCCTTTGGTGTGGCCAACTTCGATATTGCTGCCAGTATTATTGATAGCGACAGTTATGGCGGATCGGCTCAGCTGGCATTTACATTCTAGTCCTTTATTGATGATGACAAATGATGAGGCAGGCCCTAAAATGGCCTGCCTTTTTTGATCACGATTTACCACCAAGAGAGCTCCCTATGTTTGATGGCGTCACGTTAAACCATGAACAACAGCAAGAAGCGGCAGAGCGCATTCATGCACTGATGGCAGAAGGGATGAGCAGTGGCGAGGCCATTATGCACGTTGCTAATGAAATCAGAGCGCAAGCGGCGCAGGCATCTTCGTCTGAAGAGTGAGACAAGCTGCAAACAAATCGCCTTTTTATTTACAATTCCGCCAATCCCTGATTTATTTAAAGGAGATCAGTAAAAGGAGTGTCGGATGAGCAATCGGCTTGAAAAGGCGCGCGAGTGGGCGAGGGTGCGGCACGCACTGCAACGTTATGGTGCCCAGCCTTATCGTTGTCACCTTGATCATGTTGAGCGCATTGCCGCGCCCTTTGGTGAGCAAGCACGCATTGTGGCGCAATTGCATGACATTTTGGAAGATACCGCCACACGTGTTGACGAGATCTCAGCACTTTTCGGCCCAACGGTTGCCAGGGCGGTCATGCTCGTGACGGATCCCCGACGGCCAAGCCGGGAAGAGAGAAAGCGCGCATTGAACCAGCGTTTGATCGCGCTCGATCCGAGCGATGAAGCTGCGTGGCTAGCATTAGTGGTAAAAACCTGTGACCGTTTAGCCAATGTGATTGCCAGTAGTGAGCACAGTCCGCCGCGTTTTTTACAATATCAACGCGAGCATGGAGGCTTCCGGGTCGCGGTGTATCGGCCAGGGTTATGTGATCACCTCTGGCGTGAGCTTGATGGCTTGATTGATGCCGGCCAACAAGCAGACCGGCATCCAGATCATCAACTGCACGCATCCATCTCTTGACTCAGACTAAGCCAGACACGCTTTTCTCCTTAATGCTTTAGTTCATCAATCAGTTATCGAGATCATAAATTGTCGGAATCGGTTGACGTTTGTGCTGTGTGGCTTGGTAAACCTGAATAATCTTCTCTTTAACCGCGTCTTCAACCGGCTTACCCTCAAGAAAATCATCGATTTGCTCATAGGTCAGCTGCAGCGCTTCTTCATCCGCTTTTTGCGGTGATAAGTCTTCTAAGTCAGCGGTGGGCGTTTTATTTACCAAGACGTCTGGTGCCCCCAATGTGGCGGCGAGTTGACGCACTTGTCGTTTGCTTAGACCAAAGAGCGGCGCAAGATCACACGCACCATCGCCGAACTTAGTATAGAAGCCCGTGATGTTCTCGGCAGAATGGTCAGTCCCAATGACGAGCCCTTGGGTTAATCCTGCTATTTCGTATTGCGCCATCATTCTTGCGCGTGCTTTGACATTGCCTTTGGCAAAATCAACCCGGCTATCACTGTCGGGGAGTAAGCCTACGGCAGACACGGCATCTAAAACTGATTGGTGATTACCATCGACCCCCGGCTTAACGTTGACCGTGACGGTTTTGCTCGGCTTGATAAAAGACAGGGCGAGTTGCGCTTCGTCTTCGTCTTTTTGTTCGCCATAGGGCAATCTGACCGCAATGAATTGATAGTGATCCTTGTTTGCTTCTTGGTTAAGCGCTTCAATCGCTAACTGTGCCAGTCGTCCACATGTCGACGAATCGACACCACCACTGATACCTAACACGAGGCTACGTGTCCCGGAACGTTGCAACATAGTTTTGATAAAGGCGATGCGACGACGGATCTCCGTTTCTGGGTCGATATTGGATTGGACGCGCATTTCTTCGCGGATCTGGTGTTCCATCTTAGGTTCCTCTCAATCACTCTGGCATACAATGTCAATGAAGACTCTACTGTGAGTTATTGTGCATGATCTCTGTTGGCTTGGGTATAGCGCAAGTGAATCTCCTCACCCTGATGGTGATAGGTTAGGCTTTTGGTCAAATTCATGGCATCATTTCGCATAATCCCTAAACACGAGAATGACTTGGCGAAGAGCGTATAATGACAGAGCAAATAGCCGTATTTGGCAGCGCATTCAATCCACCCACTCAAGGTCACGCGTCTGTTCTGGCGCAATTGTGTCATTTTGACAAGGTGCTGCTCGTGCCGAGTTATAGACATGCATGGGGAAAAATGATGGCACCTTACGAGACACGATGCGGGTGGGTACAGGCATTGATTCATGACTTGCGCTTACCGAATCTACACTTGTGTCAGCGGGAGGCATCGTTAGGACGAGAAGGTGACGCTGTCACAACACACATGCTGCTTTCTGCGTTACAGGACGATTATCCTGACGCGGCACTCACGTTCGTTGTTGGTCCTGATAACTTGCTCAAATTTGACCAGTTTGCCGATAGTGCGCAAATACTCTCGCGCTGGTCAGTATTGGGGATGCCTGAGACGGTGGTGGTGCGTAGTACACATATTCGTGAACGACTGGCGCAAGGCTTACCGATTGATGATCTCACCACACCCAGTATCGCAGCACAGCTGAGCGAAGCCGTATTTTGTCGCTAGCGGCCTATCGGTGCGTTTTTAACAGTGCTCGCGTTTAGCTTTCAAACACACAGGCATAGCGAGTGCACAGGGTGTCAGCGTCGGCCGTGGAGACGCCGGCCGACTCAGCCGCGCGCTCCCATGTTTTACCAGACTTCATCGCTGCTCTTAGCTGTCGAACGGTAAAATACTCTTGCAGTTGTGCAATGGTCAGCTGAGTGAGCGCTTGTAATTGGTAGTGTTGCGCTGTGCTCACCGGCGGCTGGCCTGTTTGGGCAAATGCCGTACAATCTGCCAGCGCTTGGGTGGGCGCATCAAGTTGCTGGGTCGGCGCGAGGTGCGTGATTTGGTCAAGTATCACGGCTTGAATGTGATGCGACTGCGCTGCCGTTAACACGGATGCTGTTGGCGTGCCAAGCTCCATTAAGCCGGCGGCCAGTAGTGGGGACAACACAACATGTCCCACACTCTCAGGGAGGGGATGTTGTGTGCGTGGCGATACGGCCAATTGGTGTAAACGGGTATTGGGCGTGATGGTCAATGCATGAAGGCACTCAAAAGGTAGCCAGAACCCCTGACCGGTATAGACAGGGATATCTGTTTTTCCTAAGCGAACAAGCACCAAACCGTCCTCAACATAAAGCAGGTTCGCTGTGTAGCGGCGCTTTCGAGGGGTGAATATCAATGAGGGTGTGTGATAAAGAGTGTATTCGCTCGTGGTCTTCATAACAGTGTCTCGATGTAATAAGGCGGCAATGGTGAGCACTTTTGCTGTTGAGGTCAAGTCAATGACGGTAAAGGGAACTCTTAACCAGGCTGAAGGTCTGACCTCCAACCTGTGTAAAATTTCGGTGGGTTCACTTTGAATCCTTTGTTGACTGCGTAGAATGGCGCGGTTTTTACTCGATATAATGGAAGAAAGTGCAGACAGTTAACGATCCCTATCAAGAGATTCGTCCTTATCATGACGACGAAGTTCCCAGTGCAATTCAGCGACTCATCCAAGATGACGAGTTTATCAATGCGATTCTATCTTATCGCTATCCGCATGCGTCTGGCCCGCTTGGTTGGCTTTTAAAGCCTGCTCTTAAATTGTATCTAACTAAAAAGTGGAGCAATATTAAAACAGTGCAGGATGTCCAACTGCATGTCGCCAGCTATATGCGCAAGATGATTAAAACAACCTGTGATAAAGTCACGGTCTCTGGCGTAGAAAAACTGGATCCGAATAAAGCCTACCTATTTGTCTCCAACCACAGAGACATTGCGATGGACCCTGCGCTAGTAAACTGGTGCTTGCACCAACAGGGGCTCGATACAGTGAGAATCGCTATCGGTGATAACCTGTTACGTAAACCGTGTGCGACTGAGCTGATGAAGCTTAACAAAAGCTTTATTGTCAAACGCTCAGCCAAAGCACCACGTGAAATGATGAAGTCATTATCACAGTTATCGGGTTATTTGCGCTTATCCCTCGATGAGGGTCAGTCGATCTGGATTGCTCAGCGAGAGGGGCGAGCCAAGACGGGCCAAGATGTCACGGATCCGGCAATCTTAAAAATGTTCTTCATGGAAGGGCGAAAACGCAAGCAAGACTTTGACAGCTATATGGAAGCGCTTAATGTGGTGCCTGTCGCCATCTCCTACCAAAACGATCCATGCGATCTGGACAAAGCAACTGAATTAGACGCGGTCAACCGCCTTGGTGCCTACGAAAAAAGCGAGTTTGAAGATATTCAAACCATCGTGAAAGGGATTGTCGGTGACAAACGGCATGTGCACGTGGCCTTTGGTGAGCCTGTGACCCTGTCACAAGACACACCCGAGTCAATGGCCGCAAAAATTGATGCGCAAATCCACCAGTTATACCGTTTATACCCGGCTAATTATATTGCCGCTGGGGTAGAACATGACAGTGTCACGCCAGCTGAGCAGCGCCTCTATGAGCAGAAGCTTGCCCAGGCCCCCGAAGCGGCGCGTGACTATTTGCGTGAAATGTACGCTAACCCTGTGCTCAATCAGTGTGCAACAAGCTCAGACAATATCAATCAGGACAGTCCTCTCGCAGCAGAAAATAACAAGTGACAGTGTCACTTATGGTGGCGATCCCAAATCGGCGGATCGCCGACTTCTTGCAGCATAAAATCGACAAACTCTCTCACTTTGGGCGCAAGGTGTTTGCGTCTTGGATACACAATGTATATCGGCAGCTCAAGGCAAGGTTGCCATTCAGGCAATAGCTCAATGAGTTCACCTTTTTCTATTTCCTCGTTAATAAGGTAAGTAGCCAAATAGGCAATGCCGAGTCCCGCTTTAACCGCCTCGAGTACCGCGGGTGCGTTATTAATTGTGTACTGGCCACTGACATGCACCACTTGCTCCATGCCTGCTTTCATAAACGGCCATTTATCATAACGGCGTTCACGGCTTTGATAGGTGATGCAATCGTGCTGACGCAAATCACCCAGTTGTTGTGGTGTGCCTCTCGCTTCTAGGTAGCTGGGTGCCGCGACCAGTTTAAATTGGCAATCAGCCAGCTTTCGCGCCACCATGCCTTCTGGGGGATGTTCATGAATCGCGACCCAGCAATCGTAGCCTTCCTCGACCAGATTAGGGCGGTGATCAAAAAGATTAATGTTGAGGTTAAGCGCTGGGTAAGTTTGGCGGAATTTAGCGAAATGACGCGTCATTAATGTATTGCCAAACGACTGTGCGACGCCAATCTTAAGTTTGCCTGTCACTTCATTGCGATAGCCTGCCACCATCGCTTCCGCTTCGTCCAAGGTAGCGATCAACTGGCTGCCATACTCCGCATATCTGCTACCGACTTCGGTAAGGGAAACAGAGCGGGTGTTGCGCTGCACCAACTGCACACCTAAGCGATCCTCTAAATAGCGAACCTGTTTGCTGACCTGAGACTTCGAAATTCCCAGCCTGTCTGCTGCGCGAGTAAAGTGCTGCTCTTGTGCAACAGCGGCTAGCACAACGATTTGTTGAAGGTAATCGAGCATTCTACGCACATCCATTTCATCAATAGCGTGAGACTACCACATAACGTCGGTGGTCAGGAATGTGTGTGACAATGTCACGCATGCGTATTCATCAAAGATAAACGGTTTATACCACTTCGAGTGTATTTTATTAAATGCGTGCACATTGTGACATCGATGCGTCAATGAGGGCACGTCTTTTCTGCCCCTATGAACGATACATGAGCCTACACTGTTATTTTTTACGGCAAACCTATAATTCTATAACTTTATGATTTAAAGCGAAAAATAATGATTGTTTCTTCAAGTAAACATGGTGAATGCAGAGTTGTAAGTGCTTACTCCTATTTATGTTGTAAAGTTACACAACGCTTCTGCTCAGCGCTACCTCTCCTTTATTTATTAATTTAATCGATTCATAAAATCAAAATGGTCTGTTTTTGTTCATTGTTCTGTTTGCGTACACTCGTGGTAGGAGGTAAACAATGATTGAGTTAATCAAGCAGTTTTTTTTGTTGGGTTGTATGTCCTTTGGGGGGCCTGCCGCCCATGTGGGTTATTTTGAGCGGGTTTTCGTCAAAAATAAGCGCTGGCTCAGTGAAGAGACATTTGCATCGGGCTTGGCAATGAGTCAGTTCTTACCTGGCCCGGGGAGTAGTCAGTTAGGCATGTATATTGGCTATCAGCGTGCAGGATACCTGGGGGCGTTCGGCGCGTTTGTGGCGTTTACTCTCCCTTCCTTTGCCTTATTGACGGCGGCGGCGGTATTAAACAGTAGTGGACAAGCGTCAGACTGGGTATCGACGATCATCAGTGCGGCAAAGTTACTGGCGGTGGTGGTCGTGATTGATGCCACGGTGTCGATGGGTAAAAAATTTATCGCCTCGTGGTCGAGTGCTGTTGTCGCGGTAATAACGACACTTTGGTTGTTACTGACGCCTTCAGGCGTGTTGTACCAAATTTTGCCTATTTTGATTGCTGGAATGGTTGGCGCGATAGGGTTTGCAAAACCGCAACAGAGCCACACTGCCGTATCTATTGCGTGGCGTCGTAGTGCCAGTATTATTGGCCTGTTTTTATTATTGCTAACGGTGCCTTGGTTGTTTAACCAGACACTTTGGGTACAAGTGTTTAATCTTTTCTATCAGGCAGGGAGCTTTGTGTTTGGTGGTGGCCATGTCGTGCTGCCTTTGCTCGAGCCTATAGTGGGTGACGTTGTCACAGACTCTGCGTTGATTGAAGGGTACGCGGCAGCACAGCTTGTGCCTGGCCCTATGTTTACGATGGCGAGCTACCTTGGCGCCAGTATTGATGGCTTGTCACCGCTTTGGGGCAGTATTATTGCCACTATCGCAATTTTCTTGCCTGGCGCATTGCTGATGTTTGGTGTTTTACCTATCTGGGAGGCGGTGAAGACACAGCCACGCCTAGCCGGCGCTATCAGCCTCATTAATGCCAGTGTCGTGGGGTTGCTCGCCGCCGCGCTGTATCAACCAGTGTGGGTGTCTGCTTATACACAACCGCTTGATTTGTTGCCGATAGCGCTAGGTTTGATTGCGCTCATCAGGTGGCGTGTTTCTGTGTTTTGGTTGCTCCTGTTGATGATGGTCTATCAGTTTACCATCGCCTAAAGCGACTCTATTTTATAGCCCAGTCATGTCCTGGGCTATTTTTTCGTACTATAATGCACTATAACTTTAAATAGTTGAATGAAAAATACTAGTCACACCGATGATGTGACTAGGCTAGGTTTAATCTTTTAAAGGTAGTTAGTCTTGGAACTGCCAAGGCTGGCGAGTGCCTGTATCGGAGGCTGTTTGTGCCAACTCAATAGCATAGATAACTTTGCTTGCGGAGATGGGGCAAACAGGCGAGGGTTGATCATTGGTAATTGCCTGAGCTAGCCCGTCAAATAGGCGGTGGTATTGGCCATCTTCAAGCGTAAGCGGGTCAGGTGTGACGCTGTCACCTACTTCGAGCATCCCTTGATACGCTTGTTCACCGAAACCAGAGACAGTCACCATCAAGCCAGCGCGTAGTTGCTCTTCTTGAATATCCAGCCCTACGGTACTGAAGGTTGCCTTTTCACCATGAACAACAAAACGCTCTGTGGTGCCAGATCGATAGGGACTTGAGGAAAGAATTACCTCTTTGTCTGGGTAGTGCAGAGTCACCTGAAAGTAGTCAGTCGTTTCACTGCCGGGGCGGAGTGCGCGGCAACTGGCGGAAACCGCATTCGGATCCCCTAATAAGAGCAGTGCTTGGTCAATTAAATGTGAACCCAAATCATACAAGATACCGGCGCCTTCACCTGGTAGCTCACGCCACCGTTGACGAACCTCTGGGCGGTAGCGATTAAAGCTAGAGTGCATGACTTTGATGTCGCCAAGCTCACCTGCGAGGTGTAAACCTTTCAGAGTGAGAAAATCCCCATCCCAACGTCGATTGTGGTAAGGACACAACACTAAGCCTTTTTGCCTGGCCAGCTCTGCTAACTCGAGACCATCACGGCTATTGGTGACAAAAGGCTTTTCCACTAAGACATGACAACCGGCTTCTAATGCTTGTTTAACATGTTGGTAGTGGAGATGGTTGGGTGTGGTGATCACCACCAAATCCGGGGTTTGTTGGGTGAGTAAGGTGCTGAGATCATCAAAGCAGGCCGCTTTAGGTAACCGCTGTGCAACCTGCTCGGGTTTACTGGATACAACAGCTGAAATCGCAAACTCAGAGATTGCACTCAAAAAAGGAACGTGAAATGTATTAGCAGAAAAGCCAAAACCCACCAAAGCTGTTTTTATCATAAAGCTCACTCGCATTGACGACGTATTATCAGCACTTTATCGGACATCGTTATACCAATCAATCCAAGCGAGGTGAGGTGTGGCAGCGCGCCGCTGTTTAATGTATCAAGACATACCAGACGATGACATCAAGCGTGGTCTGTTAGGGCGTTGATTCGGGGGCGAGGTTTGGTCAACCCAAGACGAAAAAATGTCGCGAGCTGTGTAAGGCCTTATGTCTCATTGTGGACAAAATTAAACATTAGGTCCATGATGAGAGTGTGCAAACATGAAATGGTGAATGATATGACAGCAGCACAAGCACTAAAAGCGGCAGACAAGAAGAGAATGGCTCAGGTCGGCTTCAAGGCTGCTGTAAACATAATGGAAGGATGGGGATGTACCGGCGCAGACATGCAACGAATTCTTCGCATACCAAGGTCTACGTTCCAAAAGTACAAGGCTAACCCAGACACGATATCTATGGATGATGATCAGCTTGAGCGTTTAAGCTACATCGCAAACATCCACGGTAGTCTTCGAATTATCTTCGATAACCAAGAGAACGTTCAGGGATTCATGTCTATGGAGAACAAAAACGCTTACTTCGAAGGGCGGACTCCTTTATCTATTATGAGTAGCGGCAAATTTGCTGATCTCTACGAAGTGTTTTGTCGTGTTGACGCTTTACGTTCAGGTCAGTGGGGATAAAATGCTGAATGCTCGAGAACATCAAGCGGTAGGATATAGGCTCATTCCGTCTAAGTACCCGACGATTGACTTGTTTGATGATGTCCTCAATCCTGAGGACTTTGAGGTGATGTATCAACTGCAAGCATTGACGAATCCACGTATTCTCGATGAAGTGGGCGATGTATCCCTGATTAAGCCGGAAGAAATCCCGTGCCACTGTGAGCGTGGGCGTAGCTATGCTGTCGCTGCCTTTACTCACATTAATCGTGATGGTTCGCGTTTCGCTGATGGCAGCTTTGGAATGCTGTATATCGGCGACACCGAACAAACCGCTTTAAAGGAAGTCATGTATCACCAGCGCAAGTGTTGGACTGATGTTAATGGGCTTCATTATGATCGCTTGGTGTTTAGGGCGCTTCGTTTCACATTTGATGACGATAAAGTGATTGATGTGTGCGATAAGCCAATGACAGATCCAATCTACGACCTGATTGATTACTCAGCGGCACAGGCGTTTGGTCGTCAGGTTCGGCAAGATGACGCATTAACGGGGATCCGCTACAACTCAGTAAGAAATGAAAAAGGGAGCTGTTGGGCGATGTCTACGCCACAAGTGGTTAGCGACGTCATACAATGCTTCCATGCAGAAATGATTTGGAACGGGAAAGACATTAGTCAGGTTGAGAAGATTTACGCAATGGACTGAGCGTTACGGCTGTATGTTAACAAACCAACCACCAGTGCGCATTATGTATGTTATGTTAAATATAGTTTGGGAGTGCTGAAGTAAAACGAGGTTTGTTGTTTATCATATAGAGAGCGCTGCTGATGCGCCATTACGACAACTGTCGCCCTACTTAGCGACGTGTATTCATGCTTGCCCATCATTTACCATAAACGATATTTACCATAAAATAGCTAATCACCACTTTCTTTAACCCACTCAGTTCAAATGCTCCGCTTGACCTGAGATGCTTCAAGCGCGCGGTGATGAGCCAGACGGAACGGCTTTACGGGTTATACCAAGCTATTTTGGCAAACACTGGGGCTTCACTTACCTTGGCGGGTGGCGCTAGTAAGGTGATGGCGGCAGCCGTTCAAAGTCATCAATCACTTTAACCATGTTGGGTGGCGTATCACGCCATCGCCAAAATACGATGTTTTTCATCTCTCGGGTGGCGCCACGCGCAAAACTGGGCACAATAATGGCGTTGACCTTTGCACTGATGAGCTGTTTCGATAAGTGCCAACTATCGGGGGTTTGGTTCTGGGTTACTTGATCTAACCAGGCACAGCTGAGTGTTGAGGGCTTGATGCCACAGTTTAGCAGCACTGTTTCATCGGTCAGGTCGAGTACATTGTCACAGTCGACATCATATTGACATATTGTCAAAGGCTGCGCTTTAAAACGAAATCCCTGTTGAGCCTCGACCCATGCACCCGATTGAGACAATGAGGTATATAGCGCGGCAACGCCTTTGGGGTTAAAGCGCCCACCATTGCGTCTTGCTCCTTCCCCACTGTTAGGCGCGTATGACCAGCGAGGGTTATGGCCACGAAATACCGCACCTTCAAAGCGGAATAGGTATTCCTGCAGCCTTTCTTTATGCATAACCGCCTTCGCTCGTATGATTAAGGTAGGCTCTCAGTGCGTCCATTCGATCGTGTTTAACCAGTTGTTCTGCGGTTAATCCGCCAAACTCTGGCAGCCCCTCGCTCCGATACCATGCGTAGGCATGAAATTCATTTCCCGTCCACGGCAGGATGCGGTTGATCACTTCTGTGCAGTTACGCAGTTGTTGCTGTGCCTTAATCGTTGAATATCGCTCTGTGCGGCTTAACGTGGAATAAGGTAATCCAGACAACGACGCAATTTCTTTCAAGTTGGTATGGAAGAACGCGGCCATTTTGCTTGGTTCAACGATACCTTCTGCGTTCATGACTGCATCTAAAATAGATCGGTTCATTGCGCTCACCATGTCAACAATATTTGACTTATATACATCCAATATGATTGTCGTTATAGTGATTGTCAAGGCGGTCGCTCACGGTGCTTGACGCTCCAATCACGGATCGTATCGGGCGTTAGGTATTGAAAAGTCATCTTATCAGCGAATTCCATCTGTTAACCTTTTTAGTCTGCAGAAGGTTTGCTAAAGTCTCGCTAGTTCTCACTGATTCGTTACATAAGGATAACCATGAAAGCGCACATTTGGGCTTGTTTGCTCGTGGCGTTAGCAAGCTTCAGTGCTAGTGCTGAAGATGAAAACGATGTCAAGCATATCAAAGCGGCGAAAGAGCCGACCTCGTATGCTGAGCAAAGTATTTACGATAAACCCCTGATGGAAAGGTACGTTTTGGATGAAATCCGAAACTTAAGAACCGATTTCCAGGCGCTAGAAAAGCGAATGGTGACCGAGATTACCGATCGTGAGCTGGACGTAGCGGATAAATCACTGAACTATGCCAATGTAACAGTGACCTACTTCTTTTATCTGATTGCCGGTGCGGCATCATTGATTGCGTTGGTGGGTTGGCAGTCTTTGCGCGATATAAAAACCAATACTAAAGAACTGGCGGATCAACAGTTATCTGAAATTGCAGAGCAATATGAACGCAAGTTCCAAGCTTTGGAACGCGACTTGAAGCGTAAAACGCGCATTATTGCTGAAAATAACAAAGAGATTGAACGCATTAACGAGATCCATAACTTATGGTTGCGTGCGCAACATTCGCAGACGCCAGAGCAGCGGATGGAAATTTATAATGAAATCCTCAAAATCCGTCCTGGTGACCTTGAAGCGCTCACCCATAAGGCGGATGCTGCGATGGAAATGGGCGAATACCATTGGGCGCTCAGTATCAGTAACCGCGTGCTCGAGGTGGATGAGCGTAATGCCAACGCCCTCTTCCAACGCGCATGTGCTTATACGAGGTTGGGGGCGGAAGATCAGGCTGTCTCTGACTTAGAGCTGGCGGTTGCAGAGAGTGCGTCACTGCGCGAAGCCGCTCGTGAAGAAGCAGACTTCGAATCTCTACACGGTAATGAGCGCTTCGATGCCTTGATTGACGCAGACGGTCATACCTAATAACTGCACTGAACACAAAAAAGGCAGCCCACGCTGCCTTTTTTGTTTCTATTATGATGTTTTTAGATCTTAGCCGCCCGCCAGCTTCACTATATGGCCTTTCTTTTCTAGGTGTGCCTTGAGGGCATCGCGTTTGTCCCCTTGGATCTCAATAACGCCATCTTTGACTGCGCCACCACAGCCACACACTTTTTTAAGCTCAGCGGCGAGCAGTTTCAGCGCGCCATCATCAAGATCCAACCCTGTTACCAAGCTGACGCCTTTACCTTTGCGCCCTTTGGTTTGTCGCTGAATACGAACGATGCCATCACCTTTAGGGCGGCTTGGCTTTTCTGGCTCGGCTTTAATTCTGCCAGTTTCTGTCGAGTAAACTAAATGATTATTATCAGACATAATTCTGTATCGTTGAAGCGTTTGGGCACACTATATCAAAGCTGAATCCACATAGCAGCCGATGACAGGGAGAGCCACTCAGTGGCTTTCCCTCTTAAGCGCGGAGTTGCTCTGCATTTTTGTCAATAAAGTGTTTGAGTGCGGGCAGCGAGCCTTTCATTAAGTTACCGCGTACAATCATGTACCAGCCCTTTTCATCTTTTTCTGGGTCGTCGTTCATGATACGAAAACCTTTATATTCTTCCACCTGCTTTTTTGACGATACGTCATTCTCTTCATCGTCAAAATCAGCGGGCTCCACGAATGTGCTTGTGTCAGCCCACCACTCGATTGACTTTTTTACATTCTGCAAACTGCCAGAGATCGATTTACCTGCGACTCTAGCCCGGTAAACCTCCGTGGTCTCATTACCACCTTCTGTCTTTTCAATCGTATAACCACGATGAAAAAGGCGTCGAGTCATGGTTATCTCCTTTCGCGAACAATAATCCGATACACATACATGGCGTACGAACATCTTTCATTTTTAGACTATTATCACGCGTTGTTCGAGAAATTTCACCCGCACAAGCGGCTGTTAGACTAAGGAGTAGGCGAATTGAGATATATTTCAAACATTCTTCACTAAAATCTGATACATTGGATTTATTAATAAAAAGTTATAGTGCGTTATGAAAAGACTATTGCCTTTAGACACAAATGATATTGAAGAAAGTCAAGCTCGCTTTAATACAGGCACATTGAGCATTGAAGAATGGTCTTCTGTCACGCAAGACGTCTATAGTCAAAACTCGCTGTTGAGTTATCGTAATGACTGGCGTGTTTTCGTTGCCTTCTGCCAAAAACAGAATGTGACGCCACTTCCTTGTGCTGTCACCACGCTGCGCCGTTTTGCTGAAATAACAGCCAATCGGCGTAAGATTTCAGCCGTGCGTAGGATGGTTATTACCGTCGGCTTGGTGCACAAGCTTCACCAATTTAAAGATCCCAGTAAACACCGGGAAGTAAAGTACGCAATGGCGCGCCTACTCCACGCGAAGTTACCAGAAAGCCGAGAGGCCACTCCCTTTCAATCTCATCATCTAGCGGCGTTAAACCAACAGCTTGCCCGTTCAAAGCGCTTAAAAGACATACGTGATCGTTTAGTTTGGTCGCTCTCATACGAAGGATTATTAAAGCGCAGCGAGCTAGCCGCCCTGTCGGTAGATGACCTGATCACGGTCGAGGCACAAGCATTTATTATGGTGAGAGACCAGCGCGTCCCACTGTCTGAATCCGTCGCTAGGTTATTGATGGACTGGTTAGACAAAACAGGTATCCGCCAAGGCCCCCTACTTCGGCGAATTAATAAGCATGGTCAGTTGGGAGAAGCGCCGCTTGACCCATCATCGATTTATCGTGTTTTTCGACGAGCTAGTGCGCTGTTGGATGAGTCCGTCACCTTTTCCGGCCAGTCACCCAGAGTGGGGGCAAGTCGGTCGCTCGCGAAAAAAGGCATGACGATAAAACAAATCCAACATATGGGACGTTGGAAAAGCCCCGCCATGCCGGCGCAATATGTCGGTAATACGGAGGCCAGCGAACAAGCCAAGTCGCGTTACCGACGAAAAAAACTTACCGATTAATCAATTGACCCGTCGACCCGTGGCCGTGCTAATACAGGATGCCAAGTATTCATGGAATGCTAAGCCATGGTGCTCCATCAGTTTGGGGAACATAGAAATAGGCGTCATGCCAGGAAACGTATTAATTTCATTGACTAAGATTTCGTTGTCTTCGGTTAAGAAGAAATCGATACGCGACATGTCTTTTAAACGCAGTTGCTTGAATGCCTGATGGGCGTAGGCACGGATTGCTGCCACTTGTGCTTCAGTCAGGTTTTCAGCCTCTATATAGGTATTACTGTGGCTCCCTTCGCTGTACTTTTCTTCGTAGGTGTAAAAGCTCCCTTCGGGACACCGGATTTCCCCGGGGCGTGTCACGATAATTTCATCGCCCACTTGAAACGCTGCCACCTCTAATTCACGCGGCTTGATCGCTTTTTCGATCAATACCTGATCCGAGAAGGTGAATGCATCGGCAATCCGGGCTTGTAGCTGCGCGGCATCTGTTACGTGGTAACACCCTACACTCGACCCTTGGCTGGCCGCTTTCACAAACACCGCCTGATGGTCCGCTAGAAACGCGGAGGCACGTGCTTGGCTCTGCTCGCCTTGATCGGTGATAAACACATAGGGGGTGTTGGGGATACCAAGTGCATCAAACCATAGCTTTGACGTTATTTTATTAAAACAGATCTGGCTACCTTCCGCGTCACATCCCAAGTATGGCAGGCCAGTGATCGTCAGTAATGACTGAATATCGCCGGTTTCGCCTGGGAAGCCATGAAGGCAAGGCACAACATAGTGAATTTGCGTGAGTTCCACTTTACTGCACAGGTTGCCATCAGTATCAAGATGACAGCGCATACCGTCATCCAGGTGCCACCCGTCTTGGGTCATTTCAACTTTATGCACCTTAACGCGGGGTAACTTAGCTAATTGTGATTCAATATACCGGGCAGATACGAGGGAAATATCATGTTCTGCCCCGCCGCCACCGCATAACAAAAGCAGGTTGAGTTTGGTCATTTTCTTCTCTCATCACGCGTCTAGACGCGCTGTTCGGACATTAACGCCATAGTAGACAAATGCGGATTCGCTTGCATCTCTCAGAGGTGTTTTTATTCGTTCATTAGAGCCCATTTGCTGGAGGTTTGTTCAATCTGTGCCGCTAGCGCGTCACCGGCAATACAGGGATAAACGCCACGCAACAAAAAAGCTGGCATTCGCCAGCTTTTCAATCACACCAACCCGCGAATTAATTCACACGGATCATCTCAGGTGTTGAAGACCGTTTTATTTTACTGATATCGCGTACAAAAGGACCATATTCCTGAATGGTTTGTGGCAGTGCCTTAATCGCTCGTTTCGCGGCATCACGGCTTGGATATTCACCGTATAACAAGGTGTACCATGGCAAACCATCTACCATTTTTTTGTTGCTCCACAATGGCTGGTCGCTCGGAAGCCGTTTGGCATAATCACTGAACCCTCTATCATGACTAAGGGCAACGACTTGGATGGTATACCCAGCGCTTTGCGTCGCGGATTTCACCGCTTGCTTTTTCGGTGCTGGCTTCGGCTCAGGCTTGGCCGTGTTCATCATCGGCTCGGCGTCTGCCGTTCGCGCGGTATCTTCCGTTTGCACGCTATCGCGCTTGTCGGTTGATTCAATTGTCTGACTGTAAATTTCAGTGGTAACGCCACCGCCACTGCATCCGGTCAGCAGCATGACGATAGCCAGTAAGGCCAATTTTTTCATTGTGATTCTGTCAGTTATCCAAGTTTGTTTCATTGTGCCCCCGACCTAGGAGCCATTCAACCAAAAGTTATCCTCTTGCAAGAGGTTTCCGGCTACAGCTCACAGATAGTCACGTTAAACGTCGCTTTTAGTCTATCTCACTGTTCATTTTCTGCCATGCCGAGATCACATTGCGCTAAAAAAAACCGTTGAATTCAAGCGCAAACCGATAAACTGGCCAATAAACACGCTTGCACCTCTGAGCACCACAAGCAAGCACACGTCAACCAACGGAGGGCACCATGGCCGGTATTGATCAACTCCTCAAGCCAAAGTCCATCGCTGTAGTGGGCGCGTCTGATCACAGTGGTCGTGCTGGCTATGTCGTCACGCGCAATTTGCAGTCCGGCGGCTTCCAAGGCCCTATCATGCCCGTGACGCCCAAGTACCAAGCGGTTGCCGGTATATTAGCCTACAAAACCGTGGCAGATCTTCCCTTGGTGCCTGATTTAGCCATCCTCTGTACGCGTGGCGAAATCACCCCTCCTCTTATTGCGCAGCTTGGCGAGCGGGGGGTAAAGCTGGTGATTGTGCTGGCAGCGGGCATGCGGGGACAATTAAATGTAGAAGCGATCAGTCAATACGACGCCATGCAACAGATCGCGGCAAAATATACCATGCGCGTCCTCGGCCCTAATAGCCTTGGCATGATCTTACCTTGGCTCAATCTCAATGCGTCATTTGCGCCGGTCCCTGCCAATAAGGGCAATATTGCCTTTGTCTCTCAATCTGCAGCGGTATGCACCACCATCTTAGATTGGGCTCGCAACAAACGTATTGGCTTTTCCACTTTTATCTCACTCGGTGAAGCCAGCGATATCGATTTTCCAGAGTTACTCGATTTTCTTTGTCGTGACAGCAAAACCGACGCCATTTTGCTGTATGTCGACTCAATACGCGACGCGCGCCAATTTATATCAGCCGCCCGCGCCGCTGCCCGTAATCGGCGGATCCTGGTACTTAAAAGCGGCCGCACACGAGGTGGCTCGGTGGCGCTCGAGCAGCTCAGTCATACCAATATTGGTTTAGATGCCGCCTACGATGCGGCAATTCGCCGCTCAGGTATGCTTCGCGTTAACAATACGCACGAGCTGTTTGCGGCGGTGGAAACCCTTGCTCACTCGGTGCCACTCCGTGGTGAACGCCTTGCAATTATTACCAATGGGGGCGGGCCGGCGGTGATGGCCGTCGATACGCTGATGGATGCTGGCGGCAAGTTAGCGACGCTGAGCGAACAAACGCTCGACGCCTTGCATCAGGTCCTTCCCAAAAGCTGGTCGCAAACCAACCCCATTGACATCGTGGGCGACGCCGATACGCAACGGTATCAAGCGGTGATTGACATTGTATTAAACAGTGACGATGCCGATGCCGTACTTATCATGCATTCTCCCTCGGTCACCGCGCCGGGCTTGAGCACCGCCAAGGCCATTATCCATTCACTCAAAGAAAACCCTCGCGCGCGCCGATTTAATATTCTGACCAACTGGCAAGGCGAAGGCGATGATGCCACGGTCGCGCGTCTCGCGTTTACCCATGCCGGTTTTCCGACCTATCGTACGCCCGAAAGCGCCGTTACCGCTTATATGCATCTCGTGGAGTATCGGCGCAACCAAAAGCAATTAATGGAAACGCCCACCTCGACGGGGAATATGGACTACGACTTGCCCGCCGCTCGCGCGTTTATCGATCAAGCAGAAGATATTGAGCACCTGACCTTAACCACCCACGAAGTCCGCCCCTTACTCGAAGCCTATGGCATGCAAGTAATAGCAACCTGGTTAGCTAATGATTCGGTCGAAGCCGCGCAAATTGCTGAACAGGTTGGCTACCCGGTCGCGGTAAAACTGCGCTCACAAGATATCCGACACAAATCGGATGTACAGGGCGTCATGCTCAATCTACGCACTGGCGCTGAAGTCGCGAATGCCGCCCAAGCCATTGTGGATCGTGTCACGGTTACCTTTCCAGACGCGCGTATTGAAGGCCTGTTAGTCCAATCCATGGCTCATCGCGCTGGCGCGCAAGAATTGCGGGTGACCATCAGCAATGATCCCGTATTCGGCACTATCATTCTGCTGGGTGAAGGGGGCTCGGATTGGGATGTGACCAAGGATGCCGCGGTTGCGATCCCACCATTAAACATGGCATTGGCACGTTACCTGGTCATTGGCGCGATAAAGAGCGGCAAAATCAAACAACGTGGTTTTCCGGTCTCTATTGATATTCCCCGCTTATGCCGTTTTTTAGTGACCCTGTCACAGATGATCATTGATTGCCCAGAGATTGATGAACTCGATATTCACCCTTTATTGGTGTCTGGCAATGAGCTGACTATTCTCGATGCCTCCCTACGGTTGCGTGATTACGCAGGCAGTCAACAAAAGCGGTTAGCGATACGCCCCTATCCGAAAGAGCTTGAGCAGTCTATCCAGCTCAAAAATGGGCAGACCATTCTGCTTCGTCCTATTCTTCCCGAGGATGAACCGACGCATAAAGCCTTCGTAGAAAAAGTCTCTGAAGAAGATTTGTATCGTCGCTTTTTTTCCGACGTCGGCGAACTCAACCATGAAGCGCTGGCAAACCTGACCCAAATTGATTATGACCGTGAAATGGCACTCGTGGCTACTTACCATCTTGCGTCTGGCGAAGAAGAGATTTGGGGGGTAGCACGCTTGCTGGCAGATCCACAAAACACCGACGCTGAGTTTGCCGTGCTCGTGCGTTCCGATCTGAAAGGGATAGGTTTAGGTCGCGTGCTTATGCAAGCCATCATCGATTACGGTCGCCAAGCGGGATTATCGCGGATCACCGGGATGACGATGCCCAATAACCGAGGGATGATAACCTTGGCACAAAAATGTGGTTTTAGTATTGATGTGCAAATGGAAGATGGCATTGTCGATATGCAGCTGTCTTTGCACCCGCATCCGCCAGTTAACGACTAAAAACGTCTAAACGGACTTGGGCTGCATGCATCGGCCGGACGAGCGCGGCTAAAAACGAGCAAGCGAAACGCTGTTTTACCTACTTGTGACCAATGGGAATATCCCCTGCTTGCAGGTAGGGCGCTAAGAGCTTGGGAAGCTGGCGTACTAACCATGATTTAGCATTACCCATCCGATTACGTTTCCAGGCCACCCCAAGCGTTAGCTCGAATGGCTCTCCGCCTTTCAAGCGTTTTAAACGGCCCGCATTGAGATCATCTTGTATCCAAAACCAAGGCAGCGTCCCGATCCCTTGTCCGTTTAAGATCGCCGCGTATTTATCGTGCATTGAACTGACGGTGAGCCGCGGCTGGTCTTCTAACACATTAAAGGTTTTAGGTTGCATACCACGCGCAGTATCCGCCACCGCCACCCCGCGATATTTGGCACGCACATCTGGCTCAACGGGACGCGACTCTTTGTGAATGGGATGGTCGGGCGCGGCTACCCAATAGGCGCTCATCTCGCCCAAAGGCTGTACCTTTATGCCCTGCGGCACCGTGTCGGGAATGGGTGCCACCAACACATCAGCGCGGTCTTGAGCCAGCGCTTCCCAGCATCCTGCCAAGATTTGCTCGGTCAACTTAAGGCGCGTATTGCTTTTCTTCGCCAAGCGCTCGATCAGAGGAAAGAAGAAGTGGCTTTTAAACAGCCCATCATAGGCCAGGCAAATCTCCAACTCCCATCCGTGTGCCAAGGAGGCCGCATCGGCGACCATCTCATCGGCGGCATTCAATAACATCCGCCCACGTTCAACCAATAAATACCCCGCATCGGTAAATGTGGCGCGATGTCCGGAGCGATCAAAAATCACCAAACCCAGCTCGTCTTCGAGTTTTTGAACCTGGTAGCTTAATGATGACGGCGCACGACTCAATGATTCAGCGGCGGCAGCAAAACTTCCTTTTCTCTCAATGGCATCCAGCACTTGTAGGGCTTCAAACGATAGCATGACTGTCTCTTGATGATCGCCCAATCGGGCTGCGTTATTAACTCTAAACACTATATCAGGGTTTCGCTCACCACCCTATTGTAAATATGCCCGAGTCCCCACTTGGTTAAGTGCAATAAATCAGGCATATAGCACAAAACCACAAAGGACTGGGTTTTCTTTTTCAAGAAGGTGTCATACTGTAAAACAGAGGTGACAATGAGACTAGACCGAATTGAAATAGCAGGCTTTCGTGGTATCAACCGCCTGTCACTGCAAGTAGATGAACTGACCGTTTTAATCGGTGAAAATGCATGGGGGAAATCTTCTCTACTCGATGCGTTAGAAATTGCCCTCCACCCCAGTGGCGATAAACCTCAATTCAAACGCTCGGACTTTCATGTCGACCATGTTCTGGGGGTCTTGCCTGAACAACAGTTTCAAATCATTCTCCGTTGGCAAGAGAGCTTTCCCGGTGAGCATAAAGCGCGTCGCTATCGTCGTTTTAAACCCGTTTGGAATGGAACCAACGCGGGTTGCCGAACCCTTGATTATTGCTTGAGCGCCACCATCCAAGAAAGCAAGGTCTCGGTACGAAGAGCGTTTTTATCCTCACAAGGCGATATGATTGAGCACGAAAACAGTGACGCGCTCGCCAGCCACCTGATGCAAATCCATCCTGTCGTTCGTGTACGTGACGCAAGGCGCATGCGCGTACCAGGACAAGCGGTGACCAAAGATAACACCCGTCTTGAGCAGCGGTTAGACAACACTTATCGCCGCCTGTTGATGATGCCTGGCCATGTGAATAAAGGCGAGATAAAGAGCGGCCTGCATGCGATGCGTCAATTGCTCGATCACTATTTTGCCGCCTACGAGCATGACCGCGATCCTTATCCCATTCATGCCCCAGGCGCATTGGCCATCACGCATAACCAAATGCACCCGCTCGAAGCGGTGGCCGCAAACACCTCTAATCAAAGCCGGCTCGTGCTCATGGGCCTATTAAGTGCGTTTGTCCGAGCACGCGGGCCCAAACAGCTCAAACGTAATGCGCGGCCAGTGATGCTATTTGAAGATCCAGAGGGGCGACTTCATCCAACCTTACTGAACCAAGCGTGGCGCTTGATTCAGTTGATGCCGATGCAAAAGCTGCTTACTACCAATAGTGGTGATTTGCTCGCGGGTGTACAACTAGACCATATTCGCCGTCTGGTGCGACACCCCACCGAAACCCATAGCCACCAAGTACCGTCTCACCTTCTCAGCCAAGACGAGCGTCGCCGCGTCACCTTCCATGTTCGTTTTCACCGACCCAGTGCACTGTTTGCACGCTGTTGGCTATTGGTGGAGGGTGAAACAGAAATTTGGCTGTTTAACGAGCTAGCGCGATTGCAAGGTTATGACTTAGCGGCAGAAGGGGTACACCTTATCGAGTTTGCCCAAAGCGGTTTGCGGCCGTTGATCAAGGCCGCCAAGGCCTTGGGCATTGAATGGCATTTAGTGGCAGATGGCGATATGGCTGGTAAGAAGTACGCTGCGACGGCGCGCGGGCAAATAGAGCATCAACCAGAGGGCGCGCGTTTAACCGTGCTGCCTGACCGCGACATTGAACACTACCTATATAATAACGGCTATGAGCCTTTGTTTCGTGATATGGCCGGCGTCACGGGACAGCAGCCTCATATGAACGACAAACGCATTATCGCCAAAGCGTTAAAACGCTATGCCAAGCCCGACGCCGCGCTGGCCATTATCGCTTATACCGAGAACGAGTTAAAAGCCCCGATCCCCAAGCTGTTGCGCTGGGTTATCCAACGCGCAATCGGTCTAGCCAGGGGGGTTGGTTAACGCCTCTGACGCGTCCTGTTCGCGCACTATGGCTCTACCCGCTCAAAGAAAAGCGTGACTTTGCCGACTTCTATCCCCCATTTACGCATCGAAGTGACGTTAAAGAGGCGATCTTGGTCTTGGCGAAACATCCAATCGTCAAAGTGGAGTTGGTATTCGCTGTCGCCAACTGGCACCACTAAGTCGTACCGCCAATTAAGCGCATTGCCCGCCACCACTCCTTTTGCCGTCCCGACGATGTCGCCAGCCGTCCCTGTATAAGTCCCGTCAGGGTGACGTTTAATCGTCCAAACTCGGGTTTGCGTTTCGCCATCGGCATACACAAAGGATTCATCCAGTGTCAGTGTGTCTCCCTCTACCACACCTTCGATATCAACAACGAAGCGTCGGGTTTGCTCACCGGTAAAATCTTGCACCATACCCCAGGCTTTTGTTTGTCCTTCAAAGTATTCAAACAAGTTAAAGTCCGGCTTTTGACCTTGGTAATCATCAATATCGGCAGAGCACGCCACCACCAGCATGGCACTCACCAATACCGTTAGGATCTTGCCTATCGTCTGCGTCATTTTTCTCATGGCGTTTCTCCTAATAATGCTCGACGATGATCTGGATAATCCGTGTCTTCCGATAACCAGATCGCGAGAAATGCATCCGCCAGCTCGGTGTCATCCACGGTCAATGTCGTTTGCCAGCTTTCTCCTTTTGGCTGGGCGTAAAATATCCCTTTTTGTGCGTGGCGCACGAATGCCAAACGATCGCCTTCTTCAATATCTCCCCACGCTTTGTCTAGCGCTTTTTCCCAACCCGCTCGTTGTGTTTCCGTAAAGCCCAAGTGTTCCCACTGATCCTTGGTTGCTTTCATCAGTCGTTGATCACTGATGTCTCGCGCGTAGGTAATCACTAGCGCGTGGGGTGCTTGCGCTTGATAACGCCCGGTCGGTGAGCGCAGTGATGACTGATAGATGGTCCACCAGCCCCAAGTTAACGTCGCTTCGCCAACTTGTGGCCAGCTTTGCCATGTCATTGACGACGTCGTGGTCCCGACCGCATAGCCAGGCATTGCGAGCGCAAGCATCAAAATAAGGTGTTTTATCCGCCTATTCATGGCTCTCTCCTTGTCGCGGTAGAACGGGCACGCAATTGATGTTGCAGCCATTGCATCAGGTTAATCAGGAAGATGCTGTAGACTAACCAGACCCCTATCAGTACCGCGCCAGTGACCCATAGTGACTGTGGGAAGCTTAAAACCCCTAAACGCTCTCCTGCCCAGTAACTGCTCGCGCCACCCAAACTGCCCAGCGCCGCCATAAACCAAAATGCACGTGCAAGGATCAGGTCACGCATTAACCAGACAAAACTGCAAAATCCTAGCCACAGTAATAGTAGCCACAGCGGCATCACAACGTACTCAGTATCAACAGCCAACCACTGTGTGTGGAGTAATAAGCTATCTCCAATCAAGCCAACAGGCGTAAGCACGGCAATAGCCCACATCACGCTGCGATCATAAAGGATCGCGCCCAGCAGCATCGCGACCATTAACCACTGAAAGCTCGGCGGGCCAAGCGCCGCCGAAAACCAGTAAACATTGAACAATAAAGAGATAACGACAAAGCGCACGGATTATGCCTCTCGCCAAGCAGGGCGACTTAGGAGTAGCTGCACGGCACTGATGGTTCGCTCCCTAAAGCCGCCCTCACAATAGCAAAAGTAGTAGCGCCACAAACGCGCAAAACGGTCGTCATAGCCGTAATCGCGCAGTACCTCCGACTGCTGATTGAAGCGTGTGTGCCAATCCGCCAAGGTTTGTGCGTAATCCAAGCCGATGTCTTTTAAGTCTCTGATCACAAAATCAGTTTGAGCGGTGAGGTGAGACAACAACACACTCACTGAAGGTAAGAATCCTCCGGGGAAAATATGCTTTTGGATAAAGTCGACGTTCCGGCTGTAATGTTCGTAACGCTGATCAGCAATGGTGATCGCTTGGATAGCCATCAAACCATCAGGCTTAAGCAAGGCCTGACATTGACGCACAAAAGTGTTCAAGTACTCTTTGCCCACCGCTTCAATCATTTCAATCGATACCAGTTTGTCGTATTCACCGGTCAGATCGCGGTAGTCTTGTTGTAGCAGCGTGATCTTATCTTCCAGCCCTTCTCGCTCGACACAGGCTTTCGCCCACGCATATTGCTCTTGTGAGATCGTGGTGGTGGTCACGCGGCAGCCGTAATGCTTGGCCGCGTAGACCGCCATGCCTCCCCAGCCAGTGCCAATCTCGAGCAAATGATCGTTTGAGGTCAGCGCAAGCTGTCGGCAGAGTCGGTCCATTTTTTCCACTTGGGCCTGCTCTAGGGTCATTTCTTTGTCAGTGTAAATAGCACTGGAATACAGCATTTGCTCATCAAGAAAATGACGGTACAAGTCGTTGCCGAGGTCATAATGTGCTGCGATGTTGCGGCGCGCGGTCTCTTTTTCATTGCGATTGCGCCAGTGAGCAAGCTTGTTACCTAGTCCCACCAGCCAGCCAGTGTGCTTTTCAATTCTGTCGATAGCAGGCAGGTTGCGAGCAAATACGCGAATGACGTCAGTTAAGTTTGGCGATTCCCACCAACCATCGATGTATGCCTCGGCCGCCGCAATGCTGCCGCCGGTTAAAATCCGGGTGTAAAAGCGTGGGTCGTGTACCAGCACGGATGCATGTAATTGTGCCTGAGGAACACCACACTGTAAGGTCTGGCCCTGCTCATCGACCAGAGAAATACACGCCTCATCAACATGTGCTAGCAAGGTGTAAACCAACTGTTTAGCGTAGTGCTCTTTACGTGTCAGTGTGCGTTGACTCTGAGGGACGTCCGTTGCAGACATAATTACTCCTTCTTCGCACTCGGGTGCGGATAAAACGGTGCGCCCTTTATCCATAGTTTGAGCGCTTGCCAATAAATACCAATGACAACTTTTACTGTTTCCATCGGCGTCCGGATCAATAACTTATTCAGTGTTTTTGATGTAAACGGACGTCGCTGCAGTCCCAGTGTGGCGTCGAATTCTTTCTGTTGTCGGTGAGCCTCGAGGTGCAAGTGAACCCGCTTACCTAAGGGGCGCAGACGCCAGTGATAACGCTGCTTAATAGGATTAAACGGAGAGACATGAAACGCTTTGTCATGTTCATACCGTTGACCCGCAGGCACGGCATAATAATGCCGCTCTCCCCACGGGGTATTACTCACTTCGGCTAATAAATAACGCCAGTTATGCGCTTGGTCATAGAGGTAATAAAAGTTGGCCGGACTAAAATACACGCCCAAATAACGTAGCTGGCACAACGCATACACTTTCCCCTCAATGCGCTCGCCTGTCAGTTCTTGAATCTTATCGATGCATGCTGCTTTGGTATCCGCTTGTCCATTCAAATAATCGCGGTGATCAAAGGCGGCTACCCCCCACTTGCCCAAGCGAAACCCTGTGACCTGCGATGCCAGCAAACTAAGCTCATCCAGATCAATCACAGGCATAAACACCGGGTAATTGAACGTGTGTTTTATTGGGCTAAAACGCCGATGCCGCACGTGTCCGACATACAAGCCGCTATTGAGTGCTGAAACCGACTCACTCACGAATTGATCCCCTCCACCACATCAAGCGCACTCCGCACACCATCCTCGTGAAAGCCGTTATACCAGTAGGCGCCACAAAACCAGCTACGTTGCTGGCCATTCACTCGATGGCGCTGTTGCTGTGCAGCAACACTGTCGGTATTAAATACGGGGTGAGCATAGACAAATTGCTTGAGAATTTTACTCGGCTCAATCCTATCGGTTTGATTTAGCGTCACGCAGAATGTCTCAGGCGCCTGAATTGACTGCAATATATTCATATTGTAGGTCAAAGCCGCCGGATCTGTGTCTATTTTATCTGACAAGGGCAAATGATAGTTCCAACTCGCCCAGGCGCCCTGACGCTTGGGCAACAGCGATGTATCGGTATGAAGCACAACCTCATTGTCTTGATAGGGAATCGCCCCGAGCACCTGTTGCTCCGCTTCACTAGGATCGGCCAGCATGGCCAAGGCTTGGTCACTGTGACAGGCAAAAATCACCTGCTCAAACGCCTGCTCACCGGCCTCTGTCGTCACCCATCCCGCATCAGGGGTACGGCGAACCTGTGTCACCGGTGAATTCAGGTGGATCTTATCCTCAAAGGCAGGCGTGAGCTTTTTAACATATTCACGAGAGCCACCGGGGATCACATACCATTGCGGCCGATTCGCGATATCCAATAAGCCATGATTTTGGAAAAAACGTAGAAAGAACGCCAAGGGGAAGCCACGCATATCCGACAAGGTAGATGACCAGATAGCCGCGCCCATGGGGAGAATATAGTTTTGACAAAAATAATCACTGAACCCATGTTGATTGAGAAAATCGCCTAGGGTATTGAGTGCGCCTTGCCGCTCGGCCTCACCCGTCTCGTGTGCGTCGCGCGCGAGGCGGTTGAATCGCATGATCTCCGCCAAAAACCGGTAGAAGCGTACATTGATGACATTGCGCTTCTGCGCAAATAACGAGGACAGGCTATGCCCGTTATACTCCAGTCCATTCGCATCATTGCGAACACTAAAGCTCATCTGGGAAGGTTGGCGACCCACACCAATTTCATTGAGCAAACGTTCATAATTCGGGTATGTGCGATCGTTAAAAACGATAAAGCCGGTATCAATCGCGTACTGTCCACTGGCGACCTCGACATCGACCGTGGCCGTGTGGCCCCCCAAATAATCATTCGCTTCAAACAAGGTGATGTCATGCTGTTTATTGAGATAATGAGCACACGTCAAACCGGCAATGCCTGAGCCGATGATGGCAATTTTCATGATTTAGTTCCTTGTCATACGTCGTGCGAGAGCTCGCTGCCAGGACATAGGCAATAGCGCGAGAAACTTGAGAATAAAGGTAAATTTTCGCGGAAAATGTATTTCCGTTTTTCCTTTTGCTAATCCTTGTTGAATCGCCGCCGATGCTTGCTCCACCGTGATGCGCATTGGCATCGCAAAGTCGTTTTGGTCTGTCAGTGGTGTCTTTACAAACCCTGGGGAAATAAGTGACACCGTCACTCCTTGTTGCGCCAGATCTGCCGATAAGGTGTTGGCTATGTAGCTAATCGCCGCCTTCGAACCGCCGTATGCCTCCGCACGTGGCAGCGGCATGTAACTGGCCGACGAGCCGACAATAGCAAGATGCGTACTATTGGTGAACCGACTCTGTAGCGCTTCAATACAGTGGAGGACGCCGAAGACATTGATCTCAAAAACGCGTTTAAACAGCGCCACATCGACTTTGCCATGGTCGATATATTCACACGTCCCAGCATTTAGAATAATTAAATCGGGAAAGACGCTTAGGTTACTCAGCGCTTGATCCGTTTGTTCGCCATCCGTGGCATCAAACGCCAATGCGTCTAATGATGCGTGATCGCGAGCCATGGTGTTGAGCTTGTCTTGGTTTCGCCCACAGGCCGTTACCTGCCAACCTTGACGTGCATAGTCTCTTGCCAATTGCTCACCAATTCCCGACGTGGCGCCGGTGATCAATACGTGTTTCATTGTCCTAGCCTCGTTTTGATATGTTTGAGCAGGCGACCTATCACTGGCAGCGCCTCGTACAGCATTTCACCTAAGTCGAAGTAATCACGATGGCGAATGATTTTGCCGTCATAAAAACGTAAGTGAGAGCAGCCCTGGACTTGTCGCGTTTTCCCCCCATCCAACTTGGGATGCGATAACATCATGGTCCAGGTCACAAAGGCATCGTCTCCATCTACCGCGGTCGTGTGTATATGAAATTGACAATCGGTCACGTTTTCGTACAGCAGCGAAAAATACTGGATAAACGCTTCTAAGCCGGTTATCTCATGCGCTGGGTCGACAAACACAATCTTGGGGTGATAAATCGTCGCCAGTGATGACAAGTTATCTTTATTAAGCGCTTGATAGGTCGTCACAAATTGCGACACACCGACATGGGTTGGGGAGCGAGTCATGGTGTTTGCTCCTGAGGCTGATTCTTCGCCGCTTCAAAAATAGCCAGCGCCTTTTTGCGCTGAGTGGCGTGATCCACCACCGGACGCGGATAATCAAGGGACTGAGCATACTTATCCGCCCACTGCCAGGGGTTGTGAATATGCTTGCCTGGCACCTCTTTAAGCGCCGGTAACCAGCGACGAATAAAGCGCCCATCGCTATCAAATCGCTCTCCCTGTGTGGTCGGATTAAAGATCCGAAAATAAGGTTGAGCATCGGTCCCCACCGACGCAGACCATTGCCAGCCCCCGTTGTTCGAGGCAAAATCGCCATCAATCAGTTTGGACATGAAGTAATCTTCTCCCCAGCGCCAATCGATAAGCAGATCTTTGGTCAAAAAGCTCGCCACAATCATTCTCAACCGGTTATGCATCCAACCCGTTTGATTAAGCTGGTGCATGGCCGCATCCACAATGGGGAAGCCCGTTTTTCCCGTCTTCCAAGCCTCAAACAATGTCGGGTCGTTATCCCATACCACGGATTCGCCCCAGGCTAAAAAGCTGTACTTTTTGCTGATTGCTGGGTTTTGTGCGCTCACTTCCTGATAGAAATCACGCCAAATAAGCTCCGACAGCCAGGTGGCAGCCCCTGTATCGGGCTCGCGCCAATCGGCTTGCTCTTCTTGTAAACGCGCCAAGCATTGACGCGGGGATAATGCGCCAATGGCCAAATAAGGAGAAAGCTGACTGGTGGCATCAACCGCCGGAAAGTCACGCTGTCGTTTATAATTCGCCACTTGCTCGCGGCAGTAACGACGCATGTGCGCGAGGATCCCTTTCTCATCGGACGCCCAGTCCGAGACATCCTCCATCGGATAATCAAAATGAATCGGTTGAAGCTGTGAAAAGATCGCGTCAACGGCTGAGTTTGTCTCGCGCTTGGATGGTTTTTGGCACGGTGAAACATCCATGCCGTCTAGGGCTCGTAAGCAGGCTTTTTTGAAGGGAGTAAACACCTTATACGGTTCACCTTTTCCCGATTTTATGGTGCCCGGGGCAAATAAATTGCGGTCATCATAGGCATACCATGCGATGCCTTTGTCCGCTAACGCCGCGCATGCCTGTCCATCACGCTTGCTTTCATTAAGCTCGTACTCCTTGTTGGCAAACACCGCTGTTGCGCCAATGCGGTGCGCATACTCGGCCACTTTTTCTGCCGATTGAGGAAAATCAGCCGCACGCTCCACCACTAAAGGAATATTTTGCTCGCTAAGCTCCTCACGTAACGCGTCTAGCCGCGCCTTAATAAGGCCCGCTTGCTTGGGCGAAAGATGGTGCGATGCCCACTGTTCCGGTGTCTCAATAAAAATCCCCACCACGGGCTCGGACGCGTCGCTGGCTGCGCTCAACGCACGATTATCCAGCCCGCGTAAATCGCGCCGAAACCAGACTAGATGCATAACGTTTTGTTCTCCTTAAGTTCTGCCAACTCGTCACCGTGTACGGAGCAGATAAAAGCTTGGCTCACCACCTCAATATCATCTTGAGCAAGGCAATGGCGTACCTGATTGAGTTGGGCACGATCGAGCCGACGATTTGCCATCAAGGCCAATGTTCTCGCCCCCTGCTCCCGCATCACCTCAACCAACATATTCAACTGTTGATGCGGGCTTGACAGAATAGTGACACTGTAACCCTTCTCGTTGAGTGCCATGGCCATCAGCACACGTTGGTATTCACTGGTCACGGTTAAGGAGACAAGCCAGCATCGAGATGGTGCATGCCGTTTTGCATTCGCCGCCAGCGCTGTTCGGCATCGATCGATCACGGCGCTTTGCCACAGGTCGCGCTGTAACAAACGTACCGCTTCCCCGTCGTCACCTAACCATTGGTCGACTGGGGTAAAGGCATGCTCGACTAACCAATAGAAGGGATACTCTTTTAAAAGCGTGTCCAGAACGTTCCCTAGCCGTTTAACCGAGAATGTGTGAATACAGTCAATCAGTTCACGTGCCACGCTGTCATCGCCCGTGTCTGCCGACGCGGGACTGTGAGCCAGAAGTGGCTTGACCTTGCTGATCGGTACGCCTTTATCTAACCATTGAAGAATATGAGCGATAGTCTCTACATCTTCTTGGCTATAAAGCCGATGTCCCTTGGCCGTCCGCTCAGGCGCAAGCAATCCATAACGTCGCTGCCAAGCACGCAGCGTGACAGGGTTAACCCCGGTTTGATCCGCGACCTGACTGATGGTCAGAGCGTGAGTCGTGTTAAAGGCCATAGCGAAGCCTCAGCGCATCAGGATAAGGCTTGAGATAGGCTTGGTTAGCTAAGTACGCATCAGGGTGATTATGGAGGTGATGCGAAATCAACGTCAGCGGTGCCAGTAAAGGCATGGTGCCCTGACGATACGCATGAATAAGGTTCGCTAACTCAGCTTTCTGGCTTTTATCAAGGTTGTTTTTAAAATAGCCTTGCAGGTGCATCAGCACGTTGGTGTGTTTTTTACGCGTCGCACGAATGGCGATGGCTTGCATAAACGCGGTGCGGTACTGTTCAAAAAAACGATCAAGGTCATAATGGCCGATGTTGGCCATAAATCGCCCAAGCTCACGGTACTTTTCAGGTGAGTGCGCCATCAGCACCAACTTATAGCGTGAGTGGAAATCGACAAGGGCTTTCTTGGTCACCCCTTGCTCGACACTCTGGTAAAGATCATCAAGCGCAAATAGCCGAAAAACAAAGTTCTCTTTGAGGATAGGATCGTTAAGCCGGCCGTCTTCTTCAACAGGTAGCCATGGCATACGCGCCATCAGTGCCTGAGTGTAAAGCCCTACCCCGGAAATATCGGAGGCGTAACCATTCTCGCGGTAGACTTTCACCCGCTCCATGCCACAAGTCGGTGACTTAGCACAAACAATGTAGCCACGCAGTGATTGATGAGCGAGCTCCTCCGCTTTTTGCTCACTGAACGCCGTCATTTTTTCGGTGTAATCTTTTTGCTGATCTTTGGTTTCCACCAGCCTCACTGACAAATCGCCTTTGTCGACTAACCGAATAGCGGGGCGCGGTACAGGGAGTCCGATCCCGACTTCAGGGCATACTGGCACAAAGTCTACATAGGGTGCTAACTCTTTGCTGACAAAGGGACTCCGCTTATGACCACTGTCGAATCGTACTTTTTCGCCAATAACACAGGCGCTAACACCGACGGGGAATGACATAACTGACCTCTACACTAGCCGCGCCGTATTGGCTACGGAGTTGTACATTTATAATATGTTGTACAACTAAGAGTAGAGGATGGATCAAAATTGTACAAAAAAATTTTTTTGTACAATTCCATATTCGGTCGCGTTTGGGTCAGAGGCTGGATTAATCAGTCCATTCTGTCGGCGCCACGCTACCGGGCAATGTCTCAGTATTGATACGCGCAATCACCCATTCTTCGAACTACACTGGCAAAATCTGGTTATAACCTTAAGCCTTACGCGCAGGCCCTATGCCTTTATCGACATTCAACGGTCACAACGAGGACCCGATCACACTCGCTAGACGGTCGGCACAACCCCGTGGACGTGCGATGATTTTCATCGCGCTCGTCTGTTTTGCTGTGCTCGTTGCGACGTTTTTGTTGTATCAGGCTGCCCAATCACAACAAGCACAACGGATTGAAAAACTTCTCAATGTGGAAGTTCAAGCTTTGTCTCGTGCCGTCGAACGTGACATTGATACGCAACTCACGCGGCTAAGTGCATTAGCCAGCAATATCGAGTTAGATGTGCCCTCGACCTTCTCGACATGGCAAGCCTTGGTGCAACAAACCCAACAAGACAGTGCCTATATTTCATCATTATTTTGGGCGGACAGTCGACGAGTAATAAGTTGGCAAACACACGCGGATACCAGCCAGGATCAACCGCGTTTTTCATTTGACGTAGTGGGTGAACCAGAGGGCCAGCTTAAGACAGACCAGCCCGATCTTACCCAATGGCGAATTGCTTATCCGATTTATAGCCGTGACCGTGCAGAGCCAAGCTACTATCTTGGTGCAATCATTAATCTTGACGCGCTTATTAACCAGGTTGCGTCCGACTATCTTAACCAACATCAACACCTCACCATCACCCGTTGGGCAAACGACACCGTGTTGCGCGGTGACACTATCTCCCCGTTTGCCGCGGTTGGTTCGGCACCTTTGAGATTGACGAGCACGCAATCGGCGATGCAGCTCACGCTTTGGCAAGAGCCAGGCGCCAGTCAGTTTATTTCATTACCCATCATGATTTACATCGCCGGCATGCTTGTGGCGCTTTTATTGGGCATCACCTTGTATTTGGCTGAGGTGAATTTGATGTCTCGCCGGGCGGCACAGACCACGATTGATTATTTAAAAAATGAAATTGAGCAACGCAAAGACGTCGAGCAGCAACTACATTTTATCGCAAACCACGACGCCTTGACGTATCTCCCCAATCGTCATGCCCTCACTCGCTATATTCAGCAGCGAGTACATGAATCCAGCACTTACCCACACGATCTCGCGCTAATCTGCGTAGATATTGATAACATAAAAGAGATCAATGATTTATATGGACAAGCGGTGCATGATCAGCTTTTAGTTGAATTAGCACAGCGTCTACAACGCGTCAGGCAAACCGATGACTACATTGCCAAAATCAGCGATGACCAATTCGCGATTGCCGGCAGCGAGCTTTCACCGCTGAAAGCGGAGATCTACGCGAAACAGATCCGCAAAACCATTGAGCAACCTTTCTTCCATCACGCAGAGGAGATTATTGTCACCTGTGCCGTCGGCATTAGTTACCGTTACGATGCGTCCATGCCGGCTCAGGAACTGTTACGTCACGCAGACACCGCGGCCCATCGCGCTCGTCAACTCTCTCATCACAGAGTCGTGGTGTTCCAAATGGCCATGCGAGACCATCTGCATCAGAAAAAAGATACCGAGTACGCCATCCGCAAAGCGATTCAAGGTAACGAGTTGAGCTTACATTTTCAGCCGCAAATCGATTTAAACGATCACAGCATTGCCGGCATTGAAGCCTTGGTACGTTGGCAAGATACAGAGGGCGCGGTAATTTCTCCTGATACCATCGTTCGTACCGCAGAAGACACCGGGCTTATGCGGCAGTTAGGTACTTGGGTGGTTAATGAGGCGCTAGAAACCTATGCAACCTTGCTGGCGCAGCACTGCGCCCCTCCATTTATCGCGATAAATATCTCTGGGCATGAATTCCAAGACAGCTTCCTCGCCGATACTATTCTCCATGCCATCGAACGCCATCAAGTCCCACCCGAACGAGTGCAAATTGAGCTGACAGAACAAGTTTTCATTGAAAACCTCAGCCAAAACCAACATACCTTACACACGCTCGCGGCAGCAGGCGTTTCCCTAGCAATTGACGATTTTGGCACGGGGTACTCCTCCCTCGCCTACCTTAAGCATTTCCCGGTGGACACCGTCAAAATCGATCGCAGTTTTGTCGCCGATCTGCCTCATTGCAAAGACGATATCGTGATTTGCCAAGCCGTCATTAAGATGGCGCAATTGCTGAAATTAAAAGTGGTTGCGGAAGGAGTGGAACGCGAAGATCAGCGTGACTTTTTGCTTGATCTGGGCTGTCGCTACGCGCAGGGGCACCTTTACTATCCCTCAATGAATATCCACCAGTTAACGGCGCTCCTCACTCAGTCACAACCTATCACCCGCTTATTTAATTAATCGAAACTGTCACGCACACCATCAAAGCGCGCGCATAACGCCTCCTTGCGCTGCTTCGGCCATTGCTTTATTTGCCATTCGCGCCGCATCGCCGTTCGCTTTTCCATCGGCTGCGATTGCCACGCCAGTGACAGCGGTCCTTTCCCTCTTAGCGCTCGCGCGCCTTTACCTTGGCGATGTTGTATCAACCTTCGGCTAACATCCGTGGTGACGCCACAGTAAAGCTGCCCTTGGCGCGTTCGAATCAAATAAACAAACCAAGGCGTATTCATTGGTGTTATCGCTCCAAAACAGCCTCTAACATCTGACGTAGCTCCGCCACTTCTTGCTCTAACGCACTCACTCGCGTCACCAAAGATGCATCAGTGGTCGGTTCTGACTCCTCCTGCGATACTGAGTGACTCGGCGTATTCACACCGTCAGTAAATAGGTGTTGATAACGCGACTCGCGCTTCCCAGCCTCACGCGGCAATTTTTTTACCCAGTTTGACGCAATCATGTCAGCCAGTGTGCGCTCAACATCTTCGACACGATTAAAGGCATAGAGGCGCTGTGTGCGGGTTCTCAACTCCCCGGGCGTCTGAGCGCCTCGCAATAACATGACACACAGGATCGCTTTTTGCGGCTCGCTGAGAGTGAGATCGCCAAATTGTGTATTACAGAAACGATGTTGATACTTGGAGACACGACCACCACTGCCCTCTTGCAGACTCACCAGACGCCTCTCAATCAAGCTCTCTACGATGTCTAATACCTCTGAATCAGCCATCTCATAGACAGGCTCACGATTGCTTTTTTGATTCACGGCAGTGGTCAGCGCATTGAGTGTGAGCGGATACTGTTCTGGAGTGGTCACTTCTTTTTCAAGCAAACAACCAATGACACGTTGCTGATACGCTGAGAGTGTCCTTGACATAACGATGGTCCCATATAGTCGGTTTCATCGAGTTATATCAACTGAGTGTCACGCAAGCAATCACTGCGCCGATAACCGCGCAATAATCCATCCAAGGCGACGATCACCAATACTGGTAGCGGGATCACACCTTAGTCATCGGGTTGTGCACCAGAGCGCCACCATCGACGCACAGCTAATGATATACTTGACCAAAATGATGTATGTGGAGTGCACGACATGGGTCTGTTTAGTTCAAAGTCTACCCCGAGTCATGGCTTATCGATCGTCGCCAGAAACTGTAAAGTGGTCGGTGATATTGATCTTGAAGGGGATATTCAAATTGATGGGTTTGGGGAAGGGAATATCACCCAGGCTAACGCCGTTGTTATCTCAGCGTCTGGCCACTTTCGCGGTACCATCAACGCGAAGCATATCACCATCAACGGCTTGGTCGAGGGACAGTGCGATGCAGACGCTATCGATATTCTCTCTCAAGGCAAGATGAAAGGCGTCCTGAACACCGAGCAATTGACCATTGAAAAAGGGGGACTGCTTGCTGGTGAGAACCGTGCCACCCTCTCAACAGACACCGTGGTGCCATTGGCGGAGCAAGCAAGATCACACGATAAAACAAGCAACGACAAAAAAACACATCCATCCTCCTCAAAACAGTCGTAAGGAAGCCTGTGAATGCCCGACGCTAACCAACCAACGGTCAGCTTTGATAGCTTTTCTCCTGAGCTACAATGCGTGATCCGATACGAGCAAGCCCCTGAAGCCATGTACGCGATGATCGCTTCTGTCCATGACGCGTCCAGTGCCAGTGTCAAAGAGGCGTGGGAAAAACTGCCTGCCAGTGCGCAAAACATTCTCGACAACTATGATCAATTTCATGCACTCGTCGCCATAAGCCAAAGCTATGCTGGTATCGATGCACTGAGCGAGCTGGAAAAAGTGGATTTAAGTGATATGTCTGACGAAGAGCGTGATAACTACAAAGCGCAAATTCTTGATGATGTGCTCAGCTCTTGTGTTAAAGATTTATCGAAGCAACTGAAACAAGCACGCTTAAAGCCAGGATTAAAACGCGAGTTTCAAGCCATTTTCCAAAAATAAATAGGGCCAGTGACACGCACTGACCGCTATGATTCGCCCCCAAGCGTTGGGGGCTTTTTGTAGATTAAGCGGATTCACTGAGTGGCGTGGCCTTTTCGCGGCGTGCTCGCACAGAGGCGGCCAACTGATGGAGGACGCGCTCTGTATCCTCCCAACCAATACACCCGTCCGTAATGCTTTGGCCATAGGTTAGTGACTGACCGTCAGTTAAGTCTTGGCGACCTTCGACGAGATGACTCTCAATCATCACTCCAAAGATCGCTTTGTTACCGGCTGCAACTTGCCCCGCCACATCTTCGCTGACTTCTTTCTGCTTTTGATATTGTTTGCTGCTATTGGCATGGCTCAAATCAATCATCAATTTTTGTCGTAATCCAGCATCGGCCAACGCGCCACAGATCTGATCGACATCACCCGCGTAATAATTAGGTGTTTTGCCCCCACGTAAGATCAGATGACAATCCTCATTACCTCCAGTCGCGACGATCGCAGAGTGCCCATACTTGGTCACCGATAAAAACTGGTGCGGTGAACTCGCTGAGCGAATCGCATCCGTAGCAATCTTGATATTCCCATCTGTGCCATTTTTAAACCCAACAGGACAAGATAGCCCAGAAGCGAGTTCGCGATGCACCTGAGACTCTGTCGTGCGCGCCCCAATCGCGCCCCAACTAATTAAATCTGCCATATACTGTGGCGTGATCATGTCGAGAAATTCACCCGCTGCTGGCAAACCAGAATCTGCGATGTCTAACAGTAAGTGGCGTCCTAATCGCAGGCCATCATTGATTTTAAAACTGTTATCTAAATACGGGTCATTAATTAGGCCTTTCCAACCCACTGTTGTGCGCGGCTTTTCAAAATAAACCCGCATCACCACTTCCAGGTCGGCACTCAATGTCTCACGCAGCTGCTTAAGTTTTTTGGCATAATCACGTGCCGCATTAGGATCGTGAATAGAACAGGGCCCCACAACGACAACCAAACGATCGTCTTGGTCGTTTAGGATCTGATGGATCGCCTGACGCGCCGCAAAGACAGTCTGTTCCGCCGCGTCAGTTGCGGGAAACTTTTCCAATACAGCAATAGGCGGAAGAAGTTCTTTTATTTGCTCAATTCTTACGTCATCCGTTGGGTGTACACTCATGGGCTAATCCTGTGTTTGCATGTCGCGGGTTCACGTAGCTGATTACCACGTTTTCTTTGTTGAACTCTTACGCTAACCTGCCATATTCTTTTGTGCAAATATTTTTTTACGCAAAACACAAACATCAAATCAACAAAAATGTTGACACAATCAGACCCGTAAATTAAGCGAACAACAATGTGCGCCGTAACTTAAATATGGGTGCAAGATCGGCGAAGTGATTGCACTGGTTGCGTTGAAGCTATTACACTGATGTTAAATGCAAATGGAGTAAATGCTGTGATCACACGCCTCAGTCAAGCGGCACTATTGGCCATAACCCTGACCGTACCCGCTGTCCATGCGACCAATTTTGATTACAACCATATTCAGGTCAACGTCCTTGCAAACCCGAGTGGGATTGGCGGGCTAGGACGCTTTGCATTTACCGAAGGCGCACACTTTGTCGTCAAAGGGGATACGCAGTTTGAAGGAGACTGGTACACCTCAGGCGGTGTGGGGTTTCATGCCCCAATTAACCAGTTTGTCGATGTGTATGGCGAGCTGGAAGGGGCGTGGTTAAAACGTACCGGAGATAGAGTGCATGATACAGGTCAGTTTGCCACGGTAGCTGGCGGTGGCATGCGAGCGTGGATCGCGCCACCTTTTGAGGCGAATTTCTATGTCGGTTCTATCATCTTTGATCAGGACGACACCACCAGTTTGGTGGAAATTGGCGGGCGCTTTCACTCCACTGAAACCTTGTCGCTCGGCGCAACGTGGCGTGCCAATGGCTTGGAACAAAATCGCTTGATTTTTTCTGTCAGATACCTGTATTAATAGCAAACGGTAACCATCTCACTCCCTTGTGTTGCCGTCCAGTGTGACCTCTCTCACTGGTTATATTGTCAAACTAAACTAAGTTTAAGGTATGGACGTAACCGCTATCAAAAGGCGGGCGTCTTAGTGCGTGGTGCAACTCCCACAGCGATGCTTGTTGTGATTGTGCGTGGGAACTGTCGGAGGGTATAACGATGGTGATGACTCAACGTATTGATGAATTTGAAAGAAAGATCCAAGAGGCCTATCAAGAAGGCAACATTGAGACTGCTCATCGCTTGGAAGAGCAAGTAACGATGTTACGGCGACGTCAACTCAAGCCTGCTGCTGATTTCCAAGCCGCCAGCCAAGTAGAAGATTTTCATGAAGTGTCAGATGGTGACTATTACGACAGCTGACCCCTGGCATTAGAACACATAAACATAAAAAAGCCTTCTCCACGGAGAAGGCTTTTCGTTTTTGCTGACTAAAACGAGTGTATAAAAGGGCTCAATCAGCAGATTATTGTGCAGCACGTTCACGGCGAACAATCCACGCCGCAGCAGTGATAAAAGCAACGACCAGTGCAGTTTCCACAGCAATTTTCCCAGTTTAAAAATGATAGACAGAGCGATACGTGTTTTCAGCGACTCAAACTGTTCAAAGGATAAGCGCTTTCCAACAGATGGGCGTAGTCTACGGATAACTCACTGTAAAATCAGCCATAGAATCGATCTCACGCAAAGAAAAGTGAGTTTTTTGCTCAACTCGACAGTTGAACGCATAAAATTTCATCACTAAACATTTTGCGGTGCGACAATGCGCAGCTTTCACTACCGCTGACGATTGCGACTAACAATTAAAGAGAAAACAATCGCCGGATAGCGAGGGAACAGATACCGCTGCGCTTATGGCGCAGCGAGCAGGTTAACGATTAACACTAAGTGACAAACGCGTTGTCACCACTGCGAGGTTAGGATTCTGGCTTAGGTTTCTTTTTGACTAAAGGCGCATCACCAGCAGGTACATTGGTGTAAAAGCTTCTATCACGTTTTTTAGGTGCTTTTTTCTGCGCTTTAGCCGGCTTTTTTTTATGTTTAACTGAATCCGACGGCTTTGATTTTTTCGCTTTTTGCTCTTTAAAGCCTTTAAACTTTCCTTCAAAGCCTTCAATCTTGGTGAAATCGAGTTTTTGCTGCAAAAAGCCTTCGATATTTTTAAAACTACGCCAATCTTTAGGTCCAACCAATGAGTAGGCCAACCCTTGCTGTCCAGCACGACCGGTACGCCCTACTCGATGGATGTATTCTTCCGCATGCTTTGGCATGTCAAAATTAATCACCAAAGACACATTCATTAAATCCAGACCACGCGATGCCACGTCCGTGGTCACCAATACCTCATGAAATCCACGCTCAAACTCGTTCATGATTCGGCTGCGTGTGGCCTGATTCAATTCGCCACTGAGTGCAATTGCTTGGTAGCCTGCCTGAGAAAAACGCTCCGCCAAACGCTCAGTATCAGCGCGTGTCGCAGTAAAAATCATGACTTGCTTATGCGCATTGGCTTTGACCAGTTGCTCAAGCAGCGCGTGTTTATGGTCGAGGTGATCACTCAGCACAAAGTGCTGTTCGATATCGCTATGTAACGCTTCAATTTCTCCTACGGCTACACGTTTAGGCGACTTGAGCATCCCTGCTGCGATATCAGTCACTTGCTGATGATCCAAGGTGGCAGAAAACATCAATGTCTGTCTTAAACGGTGATCAGCATGTTGGTTAACTGTATCGAGCTGTGCTTTAAAGCCTAGGTCAAGCATGCGATCCGCTTCATCCAAAATCAGCATTTCCAGCCCCGACAAAGACAGATGGCGTTGTTCAAGATGATCAGCTAATCGACCCGGTGTCGCGACCACAAAGGTTGGCGATTGACGAAACACTTTCGCTTGCTCGTTAAAATTCTCGCCACCGAGCACCAAAGCCGGTTTGTGGTTAGTGCCGCTAGTCAGCATACGCAGCTGACCATACACTTGTTTTGCTAGCTCACGGGTCGGCGCCAAGATCAAAACACGCGGATCGCGACGACTGAGGGGTTTAGAACGCAACACACGCTGCATAGCTGGCAACAAAAACGCCAGAGTTTTCCCCGACCCTGTTTTTGAAGAGGCCAATAGGTCTTTGCCTGCCATTACAACGGGAATGGCTTGACGTTGAATGTCTGTTGGCTGTTCAAATCCACGGTGGGCAATAAGCGACAGTAAGCGTCTATCGAGTCCCAGATCGTCAAATTGCAAGGTATCACTCCAAAGGTAAATCAAAAGCAAAAGGCGTACACACGCCAATTAAGGCGGCGAATGCTATCATACTTTAGCAAAAAACACTGCACCAAAAATACTGATGGCACCACGAACAAAGGATCATAC
Organism: Salinivibrio sp. HTSP; assembly: GCF_003390965.1. NCBI lineage: Bacteria > Pseudomonadati > Pseudomonadota > Gammaproteobacteria > Vibrionales > Vibrionaceae > Salinivibrio > Salinivibrio sp. HTSP. The sequence continues at coordinate 7,170 of NZ_PXUD01000011.1, read as the reverse complement.
GAACATGAATGACACGATACGCTACCAGTGGCAAAAGCTCAGCTTGGTGGAGGCGCATACATACACACCTGATGGCCAGTACCACGCACATCACGTTGTGCGCCACCCCGGGGCCGTCGTGGTATTACCCCTGTCAGACGCTGGCAATATACTACTGCTCAAGCAATTTCGTCCGGCTATCAATCAATGGATTATCGAAGCGCCAGCAGGGACACTGGAAGCGAAGGAGCCACCACGAGACGCCGCCAAAAGAGAGTTAGAAGAAGAGACCGGTTATGTGGCAACTCGCTGGCATCCACTCGGCATCGCGCACCCTGTGCCCGGGTTTTGCGATGAGGTGCAGTATTTTTACATTGCCCAAGCGCTCACATCCACCGAGACGCAACTCGATGACGATGAGTTTATCGAGCCTTATTGGGTGAGCCCTTCCCAGTTACAGGCACTCGTTGCCAATGGACAAGTCACAGACACCAAAACCTGCGCCATTATTCTTCGTGCCTTATGCAATGGATTAATCCCAACAATGGATGTCGAATGCCTGAAAAAATAAAGCACTAGACCACAACTTTGTTAACAAGATGTTGACGACAAATTGAGCATCGATGTAGCGTGACAGGTATGACCAGATAACAAGGAGTGTCTATGTTCTCGTCTCCGTTAGCACGCGCTAATCAACATTTGTCGTTATTCGGCTTCTTAAAAGTGCCGATGATTGGCTGGTGTCGTCCTAAGATCCTCTCCATCGACGATAAGCATGTCACAATGCGAATCCCACTGGGGCGGCGTACCAAAAACCACCTCAACAGCATGTATTTCGGCGCGTTGGCGGTTGGCGCTGATGTCGCAGGTGGCTTTCTTGCCATGGCGATGGCTGAGCAACGCGGGGTTAAAATTAGCTTAGCGTTTAAATCCGTCAACGCTGATTTTCATAAACGACCCGAGGATGATGTGGTGTTTACTTGTTTCGATGGCAACAAGATTAACCAGATGATCAGTGAATCAATCGAAACAGGTCATCGCGTTAATCAGCCTGTCACCATTGTCGCCACTTGCCCGAGCTTACACGGGGATGAGCCTATGGCGACCTTTGAATTGACGCTATCGGTCAAAAAAATCGACGGCTAATCCACTATCAACGCGCTTATCAGTTCATTGTTTGTCACGTCTTCAGCCAGTCTATCTCCATAATAGACTGGCCCTACTTACCCATAAAGTATAATCAATCAGTTACATAACCCCCAACACCATTGTGATTTTGGTTCTGAATTCACCATTACATTATTGACTTTACGCAACGCCGATAAAATCGCGAGGTTGCGATGAAATTCACCGAGTTATCAACTGTTTTTGTGGATGAAATTTAAGTTATACACAGGCGCTTTTATCTTAAGATTGAAACACAAAAAAAGCACCGTCAACACGGTGCTTAAGGTGGGGTTATTCAGGGTGATAGCGAATTTGATAGAAGATCCGATATAGCACGGGCACTACTATCAATGTCAGCACGGTGGCAAATCCGAGCCCAAACATGATCGTCACCGCCATCGGCCGGAAGAAAACATCCGGCAACAAAGGGAGCATCCCTAAAATAGTGGTAATGGCTGTCATGCACACCGGGCGTACCCGGCTTACCGCCGCATCGACGACCGCTTGATAGCGTTGCTTACCACTGGCCACTTCGATGTTGATCTGATCGATCAACACAATGCCGTTTTTAAGCAGCATTCCACTCAAACTTAAAAAGCCCAAAAGCGCCATAAAACCAAACGGCGTATCTAACAACAGCAGCCCTGTGGTGACCCCAACCACCGCTAAGGGCACCGTGAGCCAAATGATCAATGACTCTTTCACCGAGTTAAACAGCAATATGGTGACCAGGAACATAAACAAATAACCAAGCGGCATAATGCTAAATAAGCCTTCTTTTGCCTCTTTGGAAGACTCATGCTCCCCGCCCCATTCAATGCTGTAACCTTCAGGCAGAGGAATCGACTCAATATCCGCACGCACGCGGCTTAGCAAGGTCGCCGCGGTGGTTTCCCGCAAGGGATCGGGATCAGCCAACACGGTGAGCATTCTTTTGCGGTTTTTACGCATGATAATCGGATCTTCCCAGCGCATGTCGTAATCGAGAATAACTTGCTGTAAAGGAATGTAGTCTTTCAATACCGGGCTCCATATTTTCATGCCTTCTAAGGTATTGATATTCACACGCTCCTCATCGGGCAATCGCGCAACGATCGGCATAAGGTTAGTCCCATCCCGGTATACACCAATCCGTTTGCCACTGAATGTCATTGTCAGTAACTCGTCGACATCTTTTTTGGTGATACCATAGCGTCGCGCCTGACTTTCATTGAACGCAGGTTCAAGAACTTTGGTGCGATTACGCCAATCATGGCGAATATTCACCGCATCAGGATCCTGATGCAATCGTGCTTCTACTTGTTTAGCAATTGCGCGTAACTTAGTGGGGTCTGAACCAAAAATACGCGCTTCAATTTTCGAGCCAGTCGCAGGCCCTAAGGAAATAGGCTTCAGTTTAAGCTGCGCATCTGGGTACTGGCTACGAACATGCTCACGCACCATGCCCATAGTGGGTTTAACATGTTCGTATTGGTCAACGCGGACGATCAGCTCGCCATAGGCGGCATATGTTTTCTCCGGTGAATAGGTCAACATAAAACGTTGCGAGCCTTGTCCGGCACTGGTAGAGACATAGTTGACGCCTTGTTGTTTACTCAGCCAGCTCGACACCTCATCCAAGGTACCTTGTGTTGCACGAATATCAGTGCCCTCTGGCAGCCAAATGTCGACCATAAACATGGGCGTGGTAGAGTCTGGGAAAAACGACTGCTTGAGGTGGCCAAAGCCATAAATACTGGCCCCCAATGCCACTACCATTACCAACAAGGTGATATAGGCGTGATGCATGCAGGCGGTAAGAAAACGTTTATACACCACAAACAGAATCCCGTTGTAGGGATCACTGCCCTCATCCCCTTCGTCGAGCGGAGTTTCTTTGAAAAACACGCTGGCAAAGAAAGGCGTTAACGTGATGGCGGTAAACCAACTTAACAGTAAGGAGATTAATAACACCGTAAATAAGGTGCCACAGTATTCGCCCGTTGCGTCTTCGGACAAGCCAATCGGGGCAAACGCCGTTACCGCGATCACCGTCGCCCCCAGCAAAGGCCACTTGGTTTGCGTCACAATATCGTGAGCCGCCTGTAGACGAGTTCGCCCTCGCTTTAAGCCCACGAGTATCCCTTCGACCACCACGATGGCATTATCCACCAACATCCCTAGGGCAATGACTAACGCCCCGAGAGACACACGTTGCAGGTTAATCTCAAAATAGTACATGAATACAAACGTACCCAGTACCGTCAGCAATAACACCAAACCAATTAATAGCCCAGAGCGCAGGCCCATAAAAAAGAGCAGTACGATAATCACAATCGCTACCGCTTGGCCTAAACTGGAGACAAATCCGCTGACTGAGGTATCGACCTCATTGGGCTGGTTGTAGACATGATGGACATTGATGCCCACAGGCTGATCACTGTTTAACGCCGCGAGACGCTTATCCACCTTGTCGCCGACTTCTACCACGTTCACACCATCAGCGAACGATATCCCTACTTGTAGCGCTTGTTTACCGTTATACGAAATAATTTGTCGCGGTACTTCTTGATATCCACGCTTTACCTCGGCAACGTCGCGCAAATAAATTAGCCCTTGTGACCCTGCTTCAGTCAGAATTAAGTTACCCAGCTCATCCACGGAGGAAAACTCGCCAGTTGGGTGAATGCGAATATATTCATCACCCACACGCAAGGCCCCGGCGTTGCTCACGAGGTTTTGTGTCGCCAACAAATTAAACAAGGTATCCGGTGCGATCCCTAGGCTACTTAACCGCTGAATCGAGACCTCAATGAAGACTTGCTCTTGCTGCGTACCGCTGACTTGCACCTTGCCTACGCCATCAACAAGCTCAAGCTCGCGGCGTAAAAAGTCGACGTAGTCTTTCAGTTCGCTGTAGCCGTACCCTTCGCCAGTGACGGCTAACATGATCCCAAACACATCGCCAAAATCATCTTTCACCTGTGGCGGATTAACACCAGGAGGAAGCGCGCCACGAGCATCATGGACTTTTCGTCGCAACTCATCCCAAATCTGAGGCAAATCATCAGAGCGGTATTTGGGTTTCATTTTGACCGTGATCTGGGACAGACCCCGACTGGAGATCGAACGTACTTCATCCACATAGGTCAGCTGCTGAACCGCTTTCTCCAGCGGATAAGTGACTTCTTCCTCCACTTGCTGGGGAGTGGCACCTGGATAACTGGTCACCACCATCGCATCTTTGATTGTGAAAGCCGGGTCTTCCAACCGCCCTAAGCCCAAAAATGCAAGGGTGCCGCCAATAAGGAAAATCAGCGTGATCATCCAGCTAATCACTTTATTTTGAATAAAATATCCGGCTACACCCTGCTTCATGATGCGTTTTCCTCTTTCGATGCCAGCGTCACTTTTTGCCCCTCAGACAGGTGATTGGTTCCTCCCACCACGATACGATCCCCTTTAGACACACCCTGGGTGATTTCTAGCCGCTGGCCATGAATGAGCCCCATCGTTACCCGCCGTTTCGCCACGGTTTGCGTGCGACTGTCATAAATCCATACATAACTATGGGCTCTATCCAGTGGATCGCCGTCTTGATTAAACACCGCTTCGATTGGCACAGAGAGCCCGGTGCGTGTCAGTTGTAGTCCTTCCCGAGCGATACTGACCTGTACGGGCATACCATCTAAAATAAACTGCTGCTGCGGCATTGGCATGGTGAGCGTCACCACAAAAGCACCACTGCTCGGATCCGGCTCTGCCGTGTATTCATCGATAGTGGCGGGGTAAGACTGCCCTTGCTGAGTTAAGACTTTCGGTTTGAGTCGCGCTTGCACTTCTTCTGCACTCGCGCCCGTGTTTTGGGTGAATAACACATCCGGCACTTGTACTCGAATATCAGCACGCGAGGCGTCATGAATGTTCATGATCCCTTGTCCTGGCGCGATGGTTTCAAATGGCTCAACATTCAGCTTAGATATCACCCCGTCAGCTGGCGCTCTGAGCGCAACATAAGACAAACGAAGATTGGCCAGAGCCAGCTCCGCTTGCGCAATTTCACGCTGCGCTTTTAATTCATCAAATTGTGATTGGGCAAGCATACCTTTCTCTACCAGGGGGGCTGAGCGGCGATACTGCGCATCGGCCACGTCAAAACGTGCACTGGCATTCTCTACCGCTAAGCGGTAATCGGTCGGCTCCAAACGTGCCAATACCTGTCCCTGCGTCACGCGATCACCCGCTTTGACATTGATCGCTTGAATTTCCCCCGGTACGCGAAACGCGAGCGTGGCTTTATCAGCTGCTGCCGCCACCGCGGGGAAAGAGATGCGTTCATTTAATGGTTGTTGGCTCACGGTAAACGTGGACACTACCGGCAAAGGAGCAGGTTGAGACTCGGTCTCCGGTTGGCACCCAAACAGCGCCCCCACCGCAAGGACACCAATCAGTCCATGTATTGCTCTCATAATCCTCTCTCCTTCACCCATGCTTTCACACGGTCACCCTCTTTCAGCGCACTGACGCCAGTTGCCACAATCACCTCACCATTTTCTAGGCCCGAAACGACTTTTCCTTCACGCAAGGTGACTGGGGTTAGCTTAACTTCACCGTTATCACCAACGCGCCATACGGCCGTTCCCTCATTGGTCTCGAGCACGGCAGACTGAGGCACTTGCGTTTGCGACTGAGTAGGAATGGTGGCATGCACTTTTGCTGCCATTCCCGGCAAAACATTGATGGCGTCAGGTCGATTTAAACTCACAGTGACATGGTAAGACGCCGTTTTAGGGTCCGCCTCTGTATCAATTTCCTTAAACTGCGCGGGAAACTGGCGTGATGGGTGGGTGTCAAATGATACGCTTGGGACCAAATTATCCGCATGCTGTGCAAAGTAATGGAAATAGCGTTCTGGCAATTGAAAGCTGACATTAATGATGTCTTTGGATTGAATGTGTAGCACTGGCGCTTGTGCTTGTGCGAATTCATTCTCCTCTTTCATTCGGAGTGAGACCGTCCCCGCATACGGCGCTTTTAGTTGCGTATAATTCAGATTTGTCTGCGCTTGCTCTAGACCAGCCGCCGCTTCACTGAGTGCCGAGCGGGCTTCATCGAATCTTTGTTCGGCGATCACTTTATTATTGTGCAGGCGTTCGGCACGGTTAAACTGTACCTGAGCAAGCTGATATTGCGCACGCGCCTTATCCAATTGCAGCTGATATTGCTGACTGTCTAACGCCGCCAGGACTTGCCCTTTCGCAACATCCATACCTGCTTTGATCGGCATTGACTCAATCACGCCTGATACACGAAATGAGAGCAAGGCTTTATCATCCGCTTCAACTTGGGCAGGAAATTGGCGGGCGAGTCCATCTTCATTCGTCACTACCGCCAGTAATTTTGCTGGCCGAGGCGGTGTTTCAGACGGTGCTGAAACCTTCGGCTCACCACAGCCAGCTAGGGAGAGAGCGAGGCAACCGCTCAATACAAAACGCATTATCATCAGTTTTTCCTTACAATAAAACCCAGGATCCGACAGCGTTTGTCGGGCCCTAGGTCTTTGATGGGTCATTGTTTTTATCTTATCCCGCGCTAACGGCTATGCTAACCAGTGCCGGATAATGTATCAAGATGTTTCAGAGAGGTGCTCTGCCTGTTGAATCACCTGTGTTGTCTGATCCTCTATCCGCTGAAGGTAGGGATGTAGCGCCTCCAACTCATCATGCGGTGACTTTTCTAACTCAAGACATGTTTGTGATAGTGCTTTGGCGCCGATCATGGCGGCCGCTCCTTTCATTTTGTGGCCAAGTTTTTTAATTTTTTCGATATCTTGTTCTGCAAATGCGGCCTTCAAAGCCTCTAAATCATTGGTTTGGTTTTTTACGTACTTATCAAGCAGCATTTTTACCAAGTCCATGCTATCACCGATTTGGTCTTTGACATGCTGGATGTCAATGGGGGGTGAGGTGTCGCTCATTGTATTCCCTCCGGATGGCTGCTCTGGTTCTGGTTCTGGTTCTGGTTCTGGTTCTGGTTCTGGTTCTG
>NZ_PXUD01000068.1:0-16288 GCF_003390965.1 Salinivibrio sp. HTSP | reverse complement strand
CCATCATTATGAGTGATGTGCTCTAACCAACTGAGCTACGTAGCCACGCTGTGAGGCGAAAGCCTTAAGACGGAACGAATTATGCGGATAGAGAGCTAGAGCGTCAAGTATGGCTGGCCATTTTTTTATTATTTTCATCTCGTTGGCTGCAATAATCACCAGTTTGTGCTGGTTTTGCCAACAATATGCGCCCAAGACTGACGCTTAGCCTGTGGTTAGCGCGACTCAAATAAAAAAAGCCAGCCCGCAGGCTGGCTCAAAATCAATAGGGTGGGGTCTCGACAACACACCCAGAGGGGCTTAACGCTTGCGCGTTAAACGTTGAAACGGAAGTGAATGACATCGCCGTCTTTAACAATGTACTCTTTGCCTTCCAGACGCCACTTACCGGCATCTTTGGCACCGCTTTCGCCATTGTTAGCAATGTAATCATCATAGCCAACCACTTCGGCGCGGATAAAGCCTTTTTCAAAGTCGGTGTGGATTTTACCTGCCGCTTGTGGCGCGGTAGAGCCGATCGGCACCGTCCAAGCACGCACTTCTTTCACCCCTGCGGTGAAATAGGTATGCAAGGTTAGCAGCTCGTAACCGGCGCGAATGACGCGGTTTAGGCCCGGCTCTTCTAGACCCATTTCATCTAAGAACGCGGCCGCTTCTTCGGCGTCCAGCTCGGCAATTTCGCCTTCAATTTCCGCACACACAGCCACCACGGTCGCGCCTTCTTTAGCGGCGATGTCGCGCACTTGATCCAAGTACGGGTTATTTTCAAAGCCATCGTCGTTGACGTTGGCAATGTACATGGTGGGCTTGAGCGTCAAGAAGTTGAGGTATTGCACCGCCGCTTCTTCTTCTTTGCTCAACTCGACCGAGCGCAACATGTTGCCTTCTTCTAGTACAGGCAGCAGTTTTTCCAATACCGTCAGCTCAAACTTGGCGTCTTTGTCGCCGCCTTTGGCTTTTTTAGCGTTGCGCTGCATCGCGCGCTCACAGCTTTCCAAATCGGCGAGCGCCAGTTCGGTGTTAATCACGGCAATGTCATCAGCAGGATCAACTTTGCCCGACACATGGACAATATTGTCATTTTCAAAACAGCGCACCACATGGCCAATGGCGTCGGTTTCACGGATGTTGGCCAGGAATTTGTTACCCAGGCCTTCACCGCGTGACGCACCTGCGACCAAACCGGCGATATCGACAAACTCCATGGTGGTCGGTAGCACTTTTTGTGGGTTCACAATCTTGGCTAACGCATCCAAGCGTAGGTCAGGCACAGGCACCACGCCCGTGTTTGGCTCGATGGTACAAAATGGAAAGTTAGCGGCGTCAATGCCCGCTTTGGTCAGTGCGTTAAATAGTGTGGATTTACCTACGTTTGGTAGGCCCACGATGCCACATTTAAAACCCATGAGATGGTAACCCTTTAATCAAAATTACTGTGCTTTGAAGGTATGTAAACGATTTTGCGCTTTAGCAAGATCGTCTTTGAGCAGTATTTCAAGGCTGCGAACCGCCTCATCAGTGGCCTGTTCTAACAGACTCTGCTCATTGGCGGGGGCTTTGGTAAGCACATATCCCGCCACCTTATCCTTGTGACCCGGATGGCCAACACCAATCCGAAGTCGATAAAATGATTTATCATTTGCCAGTTTGCTGATGATGTCACGCAGGCCATTATGGCCACCGTGCCCACCACCTTGTTTAAACTTGGCCACACCGGGTGGTAAGTCTAGTTCGTCATGCGCCACCATGATGGCGTCGACGGGAATATTGTAAAAGTTGGCGAGTGCTTGCACGGCCTTCCCGGACAAATTCATGTACGTGGTTGGGATCAACAAACGCAGATCTTGCCCGTGGACATTGATACGGCCCGTCAAACCAAAGAATTTCTTTTCTTCTTTTAACGGTGCATTGTGGATCCGCGCAAGCTCTTGCACGACCCAAGCGCCCGCGTTGTGGCGTGTTTGGGCATATTCTGGCCCTGGATTGGCCAATCCAACTAGTAAGCGGATCTGATTACTCACGACGTTTCTCGCTATCTGTCTACTCATCGTAGCCGGTGAGCATCGCGCCCACGCAAAAAGGCGACATATCCTACCATTGTTGTGACTAAAGGGTCGAGCCAGCATCGGTAAATGGCCGATAAAAAAACACCCTGCACAAAGGCAGGGCGCTTAGGCGCGGTTGCTGTGGCTAACTCAATGCCTGGTGGCTAACTTACGAGTTAAACATCGCAGAGATAGACTCTTCGTTGCTGATGCGGCGAATCGCTTCGGCCAGCATGCCAGAGAGCGTTAATTGCGATACGCGGCCAGTGGCCTGGATCTCGGCGCTCAGTGGGGTAGAGTCCGTCACCACGATTTCATCAATCACAGACTCAGCGATATTCTTCGGAGCATCGCCAGAGAAAACGGGGTGAGTGGCGTAAGCGAAGACGCGCTTAGCGCCGCGGTTTTTCAACGCTTCGGCCGCTTTACACAGGGTGCCACCGGTATCAATCATGTCATCAACGATGATGCAGTCACGCCCTTCAACATCGCCAATCAAGTGCATGACCTGTGAGACGTTGGCACGTGGACGGCGCTTGTCGATAATCGCGATGTCAGTGTCATCCAGCAGCTTCGCAGTGGCACGCGCGCGGACCACGCCGCCAATGTCAGGAGACACAACCACAGGGTCTTCCAGGTTCTTCGCCAGCATGTCTTCAAGCAGAACAGGGGTACCAAAGATGTTATCGACCGGCACGTCGAAGAAGCCTTGGATTTGTTCAGCGTGGAGATCAACGGTCAGGACGCGGTCAACACCCACGTTAGAAAGGAAATCTGCAATGACTTTTGCGGTGATAGGAACACGAGAGGAGCGGACGCGGCGATCTTGACGAGCATAACCAAAGTAAGGGATAACAGCGGTTATGCGGCCAGCCGATGCACGTCGAAACGCGTCTATCATAACGACCAGTTCCATTAAGTTGTCATTGGTCGGGGCGCAGGTGGACTGGAGGACGAACACGTCACTACCGCGCACATTCTCGTTAATCTGAACGCACACTTCACCGTCAGAAAAACGGCCTACAGTGGCGTCACCCAGTGACATGTAAAGACGGTTTGCGATACGTTGGGCGAGAACGGGTGTCGCGTTACCAGCGAACAGCTTCATATCAGGCACGGTGGAAACCTCGGGTTGCATCCATTTAGTAGTCACTGACCGACGGTTTGTTGCTGCAGCGCATCAAGTAGGGGTGAACGATTCAACCCACGTGCAACAAACCCTGTCAGCCAGTTAGGCATAGTGTCGAGTGTGGCCTGGGCATCTTGTGCAGTGTCAAACTCGGCAAACACGCACGCGCCTGTCCCAGTCATCCTAGACGGCGCGTATTCTAGCAGCCACGAAACAGCCTTATCAACCTCGGGGAATTGTTTACGGGCTATCTTTTCGCAATCGTTTTCGTATTTTTGTGCCATAAGCGCAGAAACTGTGCGCTTTGGCGTGTTTCGTTGCAACTGAGGGTGAGTGAAAATGGCTGCGGTGGAAATAGACACGTCAGGCTTCACCACCAAGTAGTATTTCTCGCGTGGCGCAACGGGCGTAAAGACTTCTCCAATGCCTTCAGCCACTGCCGCCTGCCCATAAATGAAAATCGGCACATCGGCACCTAGCGTCAGGCCTAGTTGCGCCAGCGTTTGTTGGCTTACTTGGGTTTGCCACAAATGATTGAGTGCAACCAGCGTGGTGGCCGCATCGGATGACCCACCGCCCAGACCGCCGCCCATGGGGAGACGTTTTTCCACATCGATATGCGCGCCTTGTTGGCATCCTGTATGCTGCTGCAACGCTTTTGCGGCTTTGACAATCAAGTTGTCATTTTCACTCACCCCCTCTATCACGGGGCTGAGGCTGATCTTACCACTTTCGTTCGGCGTAATAGCCAGTGTGTCGCCATGGTCGAGAAACTGAAACAGGGTTTGCAGCTCATGATAGCCATTGTCGCGACGGCCGGTGATGTAGAGAAATAAGTTAAGTTTGGCAGGCGCGGGCCAAAAGGTGGGTTCAGTCATTATCGAGCGTCCAATCAGAAATCATCAATTTAACGGTTTGCTGGTCTCGGGTCAGGGTAATACGTGTGGGGAGCGCAGGCTGCGTGTCAGCGCTGTAGTCTTGATAGTCAATGTCCCAGCCTTGCGCCCCGTTGAGGGTCGCAACACGGTTATCTGACCCCAGCGAAAAGCTATCTTGTGCGCGTGGTAGTCCAATGAGCCAAGGGGCAAGCGCGTCGATAGGCAAGTGTGCACCAGTCAAATAGGCGACCAAACGGGCCGGGTCGGTATCTTGATAGCGCTCACCTTGGTCATCAATTAAGACCGCACCTTGTTCATTCATGGTTAACGACAGCAAGGTGGTGCCGAGAAAGTTGGTGAGCCGCAGTTGAGATTGGGCGGGCGAATACCGCCAGTACAAATTGGCAGAAAAACGCGTGCTCGGGGCAATAAACGCGACCTTACCCCGTGCGGTGTAGCTATCCACCGATACCAAGGCGTCGCGATGACTCTGCCACTCAGTCGTGGGGGCTGGGGCAGTGGCACACCCCGCAAGTAGCGTTAAAAACAGTGCCAAGACGCTCACGCGTATAGAGGAGAACATTAAACCGAGTATCCTTTTTGTTTTCGTCAACCGACCGCTTGTTGTCGTTCGCCGACTCCAATCGCTGTGTAACGCTACTTTGCCACAAGCGCCGGACGGAGAGAAGCCAGTCAAGCGCTTGGTTGTGTGGAGGAAATAAAGGCATGTTAGCTGTTGTATACCTTTACATCGATTTCGCGAGGCTTCACATTTCCGTGCCACGAAAATGCTGCGATACAATGTTCGCTTTAATTCGCGGGGGGCATCAAGTAAAATCCTCCGCTCCAATCCTTACTGGTGCTGTCGGTAACAACGCTTCATGAGCCTGTTAGTTCTCGGAATTAATCACAAAACGGCCCCCGTCGAGCTGCGGGAAAAGGTCGCCTTTTCGCCGCAACAACTTGAGCAGGCGTTAGGGCAGCTTTCCGAGCATCCACAGGTGCGCAGTTGCGTGATCGTTTCAACCTGCAACCGCACTGAGATTTATGCGGAGCTAAATCAGCCGGGTGTTGGGGTATTGGTGGAATGGCTAACGCGTTTTCATCAGCTCAGTAGCGATAGCCTGATGGCCAGCATTTATTACCATGAAGAGCAATCTGCGGTGAAGCACCTGATGCGGGTAGCCTGCGGGTTAGACTCCTTGGTGTTAGGCGAGCCGCAAATATTGGGGCAGGTCAAGCAAGCGTACGCCAGTGCCGGGAAAGCGGGAATGATTTCTGGCTCATTGGAGAAATTGTTTCATAAAACCTTTGCGGTGGCGAAGCGGATCCGCACCGAGACCGAGATTGGCGGCAATGCGGTATCAGTGGCTTTTGCCGCTTGCACATTGGCGCGCCAAATTTTTGAGTCGTTATCGGACGTGACAACCTTGCTAGTGGGCGCTGGCGAGACCATTGAGCTGGTGGCCAGGCATTTAAAAGAGCATCAATGCAGTCAGATTATATTTGCTAACCGCACACAATCACGCGCGCAGGCACTTGCCGAACAATTTGACGCCAAGGTGTCGGGGCTTGAGGCGCTCCCAGAGCAACTCTGCCAGGCCGACATCGTGATTAGCTCGACGGCCGCGCCCATGCCATTGATTGAAAAGGCGATGGTCGAAAAAGCCTTGAAACAGCGGCGTCATCAACCCATGTTGCTAATTGATATTGCTGTCCCGCGTGACATTGATGAAAACGTGGGCAGTCTCGCGGATGCGTACCTATACAGCGTGGATGACTTACAGTCGATTGTGGAGCACAACCGCGAGCAGCGAAAGTTAGCGGCGATTCAGGCCGAAGCGATTGTGACCGAAGAAAGTGCTGATTTTATGCGCTGGCTGCGCTCACGCGAAGCGGTAGACAGTATCAAGCAGTACCGCACACAGTCTGAACACATTAAACAGGCGGAATTGGAGCAAAGTATTCAGGCTCTAGCCAATGGTGCTGACGCAGAAAGCGTATTACGCCAGCTGAGTAACCGCCTGACCAATAAACTGATCCACCCCCCCACGCAGGCGATGCAGCAAGCTGCACAAAATGGTGAGCCGGATAAACTGGCGGTGATGCGTGTTTGTTTGGGGCTGGACAGTGACAACTAACGAAGAGATATATGAAAGCATCAATATTAGCCAAGCTAGAGTCGCTATCTGAGCGTTACGAAGAAGTTCAGCACCTGCTCGGCACCCCAGATATCATTAATGATCAGAACAAATTCCGCGCGTTGTCGAAAGAGTATTCGCAGCTGGAAGAGGTGATCAAGTGCTTCACTGAGTTCAAGCAAGCGCAAGAAGACTTGGCGGCTGCCCAAGAGATGGCCAACGAAGATGACGCAGAGATGCGTGAAATGGCGCAAGAGGAAGTCGCGCAGGCTGAACAAACCATTGAGTCACTGACCGATCAGCTCCAGATTTTGCTATTGCCGAAAGATCCGAACGATGACCGCAATTGCTTCCTAGAAATTCGCGCTGGTGCCGGTGGGGATGAAGCCGGGATTTTTGCCGGGGATTTATTCCGCATGTATAGCCGTTATGCTGAGCAGCGCGGCTGGAAACTGGAAATTATTAGTGCCAGTGAAGGGGAGCACGGCGGCTTTAAAGAAGTGATTGCCCGTGTTGCCGGAGAAGGTGCGTATGGTGTGCTCAAGTTTGAATCTGGCGGCCATCGCGTTCAGCGCGTGCCCGCAACAGAATCACAAGGGCGCGTGCATACCTCGGCCTGTACTGTGGCGATTTTGCCAGAAATCCCAGAAGCGGAAGCGCCAGAGATTAACCCAGCCGATCTAAAAGTTGATACCTTCCGTGCATCCGGTGCCGGTGGTCAGCACGTCAACACCACAGATTCTGCCATCCGTATTACTCACTTGCCGACTGGCACTGTGGTGGAATGTCAGGATGAGCGCTCACAACACAAAAACCGCGCCAAAGCGATGTCGGTACTGGCAGCACGCTTGATTAAAGCGGAAGAAGAAAAGCGCGCCGCAGAGGAGGCGTCAACGCGCCGTAACCTGTTGGGCTCGGGTGATCGCTCAGACCGTATTCGCACCTACAATTATCCGCAAGGGCGGGTATCGGATCACCGCATCAACCTGACCTTGTATCGTCTCGACGATGTCATGCAAGGTGACCTAGATAGCCTGGTCGACCCGGTGATTCAAGAGCACCAAGCCGACCAACTTGCCGCCTTGTCTGAGCAGCAATAATGACAGCGACGATCAGCGCATTACTGGCCGATAGCACCACAGAGCTGACCGCTTTATCGGGCGGCGCTGCAGGCGTCGACGTTAGGGCGTTGCTCTGCCATGTGTTAGGACAACCAAGCAGTTATCTTTACACTTGGCCAGAGCGCAAACTCACCGCCGCACAATTGGCACAATTTCGTCAGTTGTTTGCTCGTCGTCTACAAGGCGAGCCCGTGGCGTATATTTTGGGTTACCGCGATTTTTGGACGCTACGACTCAATGTGTCACCGACCACCTTGATCCCGCGCCCTGAAACCGAGCTGCTGGTGGAACAAGCGCTGGCCGTGTTGCCTGCCACGCCTTGCCGTGTGCTGGATTTAGGGACCGGAACGGGGGCTGTGGCTTTAGCCATTGCCAGCGAGCGGCCTGATGTCACCGTTGTGGGCGTTGATCTGATGCCTGAAGCGGTTGCCCTAGCAAGCCGAAATGCGCACGACAACCACCTCTCAAACGCCCACTTTATTCAAAGCGACTGGTTCAGCGCACTCAGTGATATGAATCGGTTTGAGGTGATTGTGAGTAACCCACCGTATATTGACGGCGATGATCCACACCTTCAGCAAGGCGATGTCCGCTTTGAACCCGCCAGTGCTTTGGTCGCCGAAGAAAGTGGCTTAGCCGCGATTCGTCACATTGGCCAAACCGCGGCCACGTATCTGGTCGATGGGGGCTGGTTGATGGTCGAGCATGGTTATAACCAAGGCGAAGCGGTCCGGGCGGCATGGAAAGACGCCGGCTGGCCCGATGCCAAAACCCAACAAGATTACGCTGGGCTCGATAGAATCACCTTGGCACAGCGACTTTAACTGACACTGATAGGAAGCAGGAATCGTTATGATCTACATGGCCCTTAAGCACACCCACTTACTTACCGTGGTGTTAAGCCTTTCGTTATTCGTTATCCGATTTGTCTGGGTGATGCGTGGCAGTGAGATGATGAATAAAAAATGGGTCAAGGTCACCCCGCATGTGGTCGATACCCTATTACTAAGCACCGGTGTGGCGCTGATTTTTGTGACCGGGTTTATTCCCTTCACCGAATCCGGCGCGTGGCTGACAGAAAAGCTGACCTGTGTCTTAGCTTACATTGCCTTGGGCTTTGTCGCCTTGCACTACAGCCGAGGCAAACTGTTCCGCACTGTGGCCTTTTTAGGCGCATTAGGGTGGGCCTATGCCGCGGCGAACCTTGCACTACTCAAAGTTCCTCACGTAATGGGATAAACATGATGCCATTAACCGATCAACAATTAGACACGCTCACACTGGCAGAAGGGGCGGCGACTCTGAACCATGCCATCGACTCGTCAGTCGATGTGCATCAGATTAAAGCGTCGCTGGATCGCCTTGCCGACGAAGCCGAGCACCAGCTTGGTGCCGAGCCCGATATGGCATTACGACTGGATGGCCTGTGTCGTCTTTTTTATCACCAGTGGCAATTTAAAGGCGACATCGAGCAGTACTTTTCATCGGATAATGTCTTTATTAATAAGGTGTTAGAGCGTAAAACTGGGATCCCTGCTTCATTGGGCGCTGTCTTCTTATACTTGTGCGAGCGCTTGTCGCTGCCGGTTAAGCCAATGGCGTTCCCCAGCCAGCTGGTGCTGCGTATTGATGAGTTAGAGGACGCCCCCGTTTTCATCAACCCGTTTAACGGCGAACGGGTTAACGAGCGCATTTTGCGTGGCTGGCTCAAAGGAAGCCAAGGGCCACTTGCCGAGCTTGAAGCGTCGCACTTGCAGCCAAGTGACAACCCCACCATTATCGGTCGTTGGCTTACTGTGGCGAAAAGTGCGCTATTACGGGAAGAAAAATACGCCATGGCGCTGCGTTGTAGTGAACTGGCGCTAACCTTTAGCCCTGATGATCCTTACGAGATTCGCGACCGCGGCTATATTTTCCAACAACTGGATTGCGATCGTGTGGCGGCGACTGATTACGAGTATTTTATTGAGCAATGCCCGGATGATCCGGCAGCAGAGCTGCTAAAAATGCAAGTAAAAGCGCTTAACGAAGAGCAACCGACGTTACATTGATGCGTGATCACGCATGACTAAGGATACCTGTATGACGCAAAAAACCGTCCACATTGGTGACACCCCTGTTGCCAACGATCGCCCTTTTACCTTGTTTGCTGGCATGAACGTGCTGGAATCACGCGATTTGGCCATGCAAATTTGTGAGCATTACGTCAAGGTGACCGACAAGCTTGGCATTCCCTATGTGTTTAAAGCTTCATTCGACAAAGCGAACCGCTCATCAGTGCATTCTTACCGTGGCCCGGGCATGGAAGAGGGGCTCAAAATCTTTGAAGAGCTAAAAAGCACCTTCGGCGTCAAAGTGATTACTGACATCCACGAGCAATATCAAGCGGCACCGGTAGCGGAAGTGGCAGATGTGATCCAATTGCCCGCCTTCTTAGCGCGCCAAACCGATTTGGTTGAAGCCATGGCAAAAACCGATGCGGTTATTAACGTTAAAAAACCCCAGTTTATGAGCCCTGGACAAGTGGGTAACATCGTCGACAAATTTGCCGAGTGTGGCAACGAGAAAGTGATCTTGTGTGAACGTGGTAGCTGCCATGGCTATGATAACTTGGTGGTGGATATGCTCGGCTTTGATGTGATGAAAAAAGCCTCAAACGGCAGCCCGATTATTTTTGATGTCACCCACGCGTTGCAATGCCGTGATCCACAAGGTGCCGCCTCTGGTGGACGTCGTCAGCAAACGGTTGATTTGGCCCGTGCAGGTTTAGGCACCAAAATTGCCGGTTTGTTTATCGAAGCGCACCCAGACCCAGACAATGCCCGTTGTGACGGGCCGTCAGCGCTACCACTGGACAAGCTTGAGCCTTTCCTGGCACAAATGAAAGCGCTGGATGATGTGATTAAAAACTTTGAAGAGATTGATATCCGCTAATTAGCGGTCGATCGATACCGATAAAAAGCTGCCGAAATGGCAGCTTTTTTTGTCTGTATTGAAACACAATAGGTCAGCCAGTGACGGGCGCGGTCCCTAGGATAAAAGGGAAGGTCAGCTGTTGCTGAGTAATGAGTCAGCAATCTAGACAAGCAATCAAGATATTTAGATGTTTAGACGTCCATTTGTTGACTGGACGGCTAGAGGTCTGTAATCTTGATCACAGTTTTAAAAGAGGTATGACAAAAACTGCCATGACAACATCAGCAAACACCGCACCGCGGCCCTCGGCGCTCGCACTTCTCCCGCTACTTTTATTTTTAACCCTTTTTATCGGAGCGGGGGTGTATTTTACTCTAGAAGGTGCGGACTACGCGTTTTATCAGCTTCCTGCGCACGTCGCTATTCTGCCTGCAGTGATCCTGGCCATTGGCTTGAGCCGTGAGCGCCTGAACACCGCTATTGAACAATTTATTCGCGGTATGGGACACGGCGACATTATTGCTATGTGCTTGATTTATCTGCTCGCCGGTGCTTTTTCCGCGGTCGCCGATGCCACGGGTGGGGTAGAGGCCACGGTCAATCTGGGACTGACCCTGATCCCAGAGAGCTTGATCTTACCCGGACTATTTGTGATTGCGGCGTTTATCTCTACGGCAATGGGCACCTCAATGGGCACCATCGCCGCATTAGCGCCTTTTGCATTGAATATGGCGACAGCCACGGGGCAGGCACCGGCGGTGATGGCCGGTGTACTGCTAAGCGGGGCGATGTTTGGTGATAACCTTTCTTTTATCTCTGACACCACCATCGCCGCGACGCGCTCACAAGGCTGTAGCATGCGTGACAAGTTCAAAGAGAACGTGGGGATAGCCATTCCCGCCGCAATCGCCGCGATTATTCTGTTTGTATTTAACAACCAAAGCGCACCCGTCGACGCACCAGAGAGCATTAACTATCTGGCGGTATTACCCTATTTGTCGATCATTGTATTGGCGCTGGCGGGATTAAACGTGTTTGTGGTGCTCACCGCTGGGATTGCCTTGGCGCTGTGTGTGGGGTTAATGAGCACCCCTGACTTTACTTTGCTGACCTTCAGCCAAGAGGTCAAAGCAGGTTTTGCCAGCATGCAAGAAATCTTTGTCTTGTCGCTGATGATTGGCGGGATCGCCGAGCTGATGCGTTGCCAAGGTGGGCTGAGCTTTTTGACCCAGGCGGTGAATCGGGTGATCGCTCGGTTTGAAAAAAACCGTGGCTCGCATCACTCCCGCGCGAGTGAATTTGGTATCGCCTTGTTAGTGTCTTTTTCTAACTTGTGTACCGCCAACAACACGGTTGCGATTGTGGTTTCTGGGCAAGTGGCGAAAAACATCGCCAGTGAGCACGCGGTGCCGGCTAAACGCAGTGCCAGCTTGTTGGATATCTTTTCCTGCGTGGTACAAGGCCTGATCCCTTATGGCGCACAAATCCTGCTCCTCGGTGCCAGCTTTGGCTTGTCGCCGTTGGTGATTGTTAGTCACTCTTACTATTGTTTCTTCCTCGCCGCGTCGGCATTGATTGCGGTGATTAGCCGCCGATGGTGGCAAGCGCGTCGCGCTTAATCGTTATGATTGACACATCACGGCGCTGTCTTTTCTTGTCTAGATAGATAAGCAAAGGCTGCGCCGTTTTTGATCTGTCTAGAGTTCAGGCTCTATAAATTTTGTCTCGATCACCAAAGTCGCCTTGCCTAAGCGTTGTAAGGTGATCGCAGCAACAAAAATATGAAATCACTCAGCACCATAGCATCAATTCTTTTAGACTAGATAGCGTTTTATAACCACCGACAATGATGTCGATGGTGGTTTATCCATCGCTAAAAAGGTCTATGATCATGAAGGAACGTCTTTGTTTGAAGGCAGCGGTCAGCGCTGCATTAATTGCCTCATTGGCAGGCTGTGCCAACTCTGGTTCAGAGACACAAGAGCAAGGTTGGGCGCCAGATACTACTTATAAACTCACCATTCTTCATACCAACGATCACCACGGTCGTTTCTGGCACAACCGCTATGGCGAATACGGCATGGCAGCACGTAAAACCCTAATTGATGATCTGCGTGCAGAAGCCAAAGCGGAAGGCAGCGAAGTACTGCTACTGTCGGGCGGTGACATCAACACGGGGGTACCAGAGTCAGATTTGCTGCAAGCGGAGCCTGATTTTAAAGGGATGACCCAAATTGGTTACGATGCGATGGCCATTGGTAACCACGAGTTCGATAACCCGCTTAGCGTGCTTGAACAGCAAATGCAGTGGGCTGACTTCCCGATGCTTTCTGCCAACATTTACGACAAAGAAACCGGTGAGCGTAAGTATCAGGCTTACGAGATGTTTGAGCGTAATGGTCTGAAAATTGCGGTTGTGGGTCTGACCACCGAAGACACGGCCAAAATCGGTAACCCAGAGTACATTGGTTCTCTCGACTTCCGCGACCCGAAAGCCGAAGCGAAAAAAGTGATCGCCAAGCTGAAAGAAACCGAGAAGCCCGACATCATTATCGCCGCGACCCATATGGGTCACTACGCCGACGGTAAGAGCGGCGTGAATGCCCCAGGCGATGTGGCGCTAGCACGTTACATGGATGACGGTGACCTCGACCTTATCATCGGCGGCCACTCACAAGAGCCTGTGTGTATGGAAGGCCCGAACATGTATAACAAGAGCTTCGAGCCTGGGGATGCATGTACGCCAGACCAACAAAATGGCGCGTGGATTATGCAAGCTCACGAATGGGGTAAGTATGTCGGTAAAGCGGAATTTGAATTCCAAAACGGCGACCTTAGCCTGGTTAGCTATGACCTGATCCCGGTTAACCTGAAGAAGAAAATTAAGGTTGATGGCGAGAAAAAACGCGTCTTTATTCAAGATGAAATTGAAAAAGACCAAGCGCTGTATGATTTCTTGAAGCCTTACCAAGACAAAGGCCAAGAGAAGCTGAGCGTGAAAATTGCTGAGAGCAATGGCAAGTTAGAAGGCGATCGTGATGTGGTGCGCTTCCAGCAAACCAACCTAGGCCGTTTAATCGCGAAAGCGCACATGGAGCGCGCCAACGCTGACTTTGCGGTGATGAACTCAGGCGGTGTACGTGACTCTATCATTGCCGGTGACATCACTTACAAAGACGTGCTTAAAGTGCAGCCATTTGGCAACATGGTCACCTATACCGACATGAGCGGTAAAGAAGTGATGGATTACCTCAATGTGGTGGGAACCAAGCCAGTCGATTCTGGCGCGTATGTTCAATTTGCCGGCGTTTCAATGGTGGTTGAAGATGGCAGCGTTCACGATGTGAAAATTGGCGGTGAACCGATTGATATGGATAAAACCTATCGCTTCACCGTGCCAAGCTTTAACGCTGCAGGCGGCGACGGCTATCCAAAACTGACTAATCACCCTGGTAACGTCAATACTGGCTTTGTTGATGCAGAAGTATTGAAAGACTATCTGGAAGCCAACAGCCCAATCGATGTTAATGACTATGCGCCACAAGGCGAGATCGTTTACAAATAAATGGCTTTAAGATTGTCAGAACAAAAAGCGGTACCGATGCGGTGCCGCTTTTTTTATGTAATCATTAGTGACGGGTTTACAAACAAGTGGCAAAAACGATGACGCCTGCAATCAAATTAGCAGAAAAACAAAGCATTGCGTTTGAAGTTCACCAGTACCAGCACGATCCGAATAACCTTAATTTTGGTGAAGAAGCTGTCCAAGCGTTAGGGCAAGACCCGGCTAGGGTATTCAAAACACTATTGTTTTGTATTAATGGTGACAGCAAGCAGCTAGCGGTGGCGGTTGTCCCCGTCAAAGGCAGCCTCAACCTAAAAGCCGCTGCCAAAGCCGCGGGTGGCAAGAAAGCAACCATGGCCGATCCGCAAGTGGCCCAGCGCACAACAGGCTACCTGGTCGGAGGGATCAGCCCGCTTGGTCAGAAAAAGCGGCTACCGACGTTTGTCGACAGCTCCGCGCAGCAGTTTGAGACCATTTGTGTCAGTGCCGGGCGGCGTGGACTGGAAATCGAACTCTCACCGGACGATCTGCTGTCTTTGACGGCGGGGCACTATGCCGCGATTGGCGAATAAATCAGAAGGATACATAGATGACTCTTACCATTTGGGCGTCGCTCGCCTTGGTTTGCATGCTTGGGGCGATGTCGCCCGGGCCGAGCTTGGTGGTAATGGCAAAGCATAGCCTTGCCAATAGTCGCTTACATGGCATTGTCGCTTCATGGGCGCATGCATTGGGGGTAGGCCTCTACGCGCTCATTACCATGTTAGGGTTGGCGGTTATCTTTAAACAATCCCCGTTGCTTTTTACCGTCATTGCCTATGCCGGCGCTGGCTACCTCGCTTGGCTAGGAGTGAAATCATTGCTCAGTAAAGGCGGGGTGGCAGCTAAATTAGAAGCGGGACAACCCGCCAGTTTAGGCGAGGCGGCACGTGATGGGGCGATGATCTCGATGCTCAACCCAAAGCTGGCACTATTTTTTATTGCCTTGTTTAGTCAGTTTGTTGCAGTGGGTACGGATTTATTTAGCCGCAGTGTGATTGTGTTGACACCATTATTGATTGATGGGCTTTGGTACACCTTGATCGCCTTTTTGTTATCCAGCCCTGCCATTGTCGACAAGCTACGTCACCACGGCGCGTGGGTGGATAAGCTTTCAGGCGTGGTATTGATTGCGCTGGCGGTACGTGTGGTGGTGACGCTGCAATAGTGAGGCGCAGCTAGAGGCAACAAACAGACGCGTTAATAAAAAGACTGGCAGCCCGCCAGTCTTTTTGCATTTAGGGGCGGTGACTTAAGTGGCGCTCGCGGGTTTCTAGCTTTTTCTCTTGGCTTTTTTTGATCATCACATATAACGCGCCGGTACCGCCTTGGTGACGCAGTGCCGAATGGTAGCAGAGCACATCTGAAATTTGTTGTAGCCACTGACAGACATAGCTTTTCATCATTGCCTGTGGGTTACTACGCTCGCCTTTTCCATGCACAATGATCACGGTGCGCACATCCATACGCTGGCATTGTTTTAAAAAACGTAAAATTTCATCTCGGGCTTTTTCCAATGACATCTTGTGCAGGTCGAGCCTGGCGTTGACGTCATATTTGCCTAGTCGTAGTTTACGAAACACGCCATCCTGTACGCCATCGCGCTTGTAGGCCATCACCTCGTCGGGCTTGACCATCTGGGCGTACTCGAGTGACAGGTATTCAGGATCGCTGTTTGCCAGCTTCTGCGCCGCTTGTTGGCGTGCCAGCTGGGCCTCAGTGGGTTGATGCGATCCTGTTTGATCCTCAACCGTGTCCTGCTTGATGGGTGCCACGTCTGACATCATTTCTCGAAACAGCTCAAATTCATTTTTATCACTCATCACTACAGTGCCATGTGCGTCGTGGAGTCATTTGGGGACAGTATAAACGAAAATAAAAAAAGAAACCTAGAGCCACACTCTGTGACCAACCATGCAACTCTAGGTTAAGCAAGTTTGCTTAAAGATAGGTAGGCAATAAAACAGGTTATTGAGGTTTGGAAGTCATCACTTTGTAGACAAAATAGCCGCCGAAAAAGCTGATCAGGCCAAATGTACAGATGATGACAATCATGGATGACAAGCCCACGGCGTTGCCGAAAAGTAGATCAAGCCAAAAGTCCATAGTCTGTACCCTCGCGTCCGTTAATGTAGGGTCAGGATGCCAATAGGAAGCGGGTTGAATACTGATCAGGATCAAGAGAAATGGCGAACAAATTATCAACATTTGTTAACAACGATCTGATCACAAACTGCGCGCAACTGATGCGACTTTCACCGTTTAGAGCGGTTGAATGAAAAAATAAGCCGCTAGGGCTTGAGGTTTCGCGATGCTTGAGTATGATAGGCGACCTCAGCAGGCAGGATGCGCTTAAACGCATACTGAGCTGCTTGACAAGTTCGATGCCTATTCGTAAAACTTGTCAGATATGTCGGTGAATAGCGCAGTTTGGTAGCGCATCTGGTTTGGGAC